>JANODS010001142.1:0-4610 GCA_031412835.1 Acidobacteriota bacterium
ATCCCGTCCGCCGTAATCAGCATCGTCCCCACCCACTGCCGCGTCAAACGCTCCCGATTCTGGTCCTCCTTCTGCTCCACCCGACTGTTGTAGTATGCCGCCAAAGCCCCCGTCACATTCCCAAACTTCTCCACGTCCTCCGGGTCGATCACCCGGTCCTCTACCGGCATCTGCTCCCACAAATTCCGGCAGGCCACCTGCAACTGCATCGGCTCCACATACGGCCCCTGCTCTCTTCGAAACGATCCATCCGGCTGCTGCGCCTGCACCGTCGACAAGTCCGCCACCAACCGCTCCACCGCCGCGTCCGTAAACTCGCGCTTCCCCGCCGCAGGCCCCTGAATCGCCTTCTTCGCCTCTACCCCCTGGAGCAAATCAATCCGATACCGATTCTGCAAATGCGCCGGAATCAACCGCCGATACGGATCCAGAGCCGCCAGAAAATCATCGCGCAACACAAACAGAGCCCAGATCTCTGGATCATGCAGTAACTCGCCCGCCTGCCGGAAAAACTCCTGCTTCTCGGCCACGTTTTGCGGATTCAGCCGTACCACCTCTTCAAACTGGTCGAACACCAACAGCACGTTCTTCGGTGCGTCTGGCCGCCGAGCCCGCCTCTCGACGAAATCCTTGAGCGTCATCTGGCTCAAGTCCCCCAGACGCATACTCTCCGGAACTTTCTCTTCCAGCCCGGCGATCGCGCTCCATACAAACCGGTTCTGGACCGGCCTCTCCGGTGCCGTATTCACTCGCGTCACCGGCCAAACATAAAACCGCTCCGCCATCTTTTCGAGCAATCCGCCCTTGGCGTTCAACAACGAACTCTTCCCCGCGCCCGATGGCGAATGCAGCAGCACAATCCGATCCGCCGTCAACAGATACTGCAGTTCGCGGATCTCCTTATCCCGCCCAAAGATCGGCTGCGCCGCCGTCAACGGATTGGGCCCAATGTAGGGGTTATCGGCCTGCCCCCCGCTCACCACTCCATCCCTCCCGCCACCGCCATTTGCTCCTCGGCCTTATTGATCTTCAACTGCTGATTCAACTCCTTCAGAAAATCGGCCGCCGTCCCCCAATAAATATCAATCTTCGTATCGCCAAAATACCGCTCCAAATAAGCCTTCGCCCGCACCGCGTCCGCTAAGGTCGACTCATCCGGGTCCACCTGCACCGCCACGTGGTTCGTCTTCCTTAACAGCGCCGCCCCGCCTTGGTCCAGTACCATCCGAAACAGAATCCGAAACTTCCAATCGTCCAGCGGAAACCCCAAGAACATCAGCGAATTCACCGTCATCTGATAAGCCACGCCCCACGGCATCAGCTTATGCTTCGACGTCCGAATCAGGTAATCGAAGAAGTCGTCCTCGGTCAGTACCCAAGTCTCCGCCTCCCGGCTCTTACCGAAAACGTAGAAGAGCGTCGGATGCTCCGCCGTCGGTTCCGGGGCCTCGTCCACTTGAATCGCCGTCTCCGGCGACCCGGCCTTCCCCGTACGCTCGTCCCGCCAGCGGCTCACCAGCTCCACCGGGGCCCGGTTCGCCTTCCGCAAGGCAATCTCCAGCAACGAGTCCGCACTGGCCGAAACGTAGACTTTTGCCTTCTTAAATCCCGGCCCGGCCAGGATGCGATAAGGGCTGTCTTCGTCCTGAAGCAATTGGTCCATCACCCGATCCAGCACCATCGGGGGCGTGTCGCCCGGCTTTACGAGTTCCGGGTACTTCTTCCGAATCCTTTCAAACCACGCCTCGCGGACCGTCTGCCGCAACGCCGCCGTCGAAGTCTTTGCCTGCAGGAACTGCGCCACCTTCGCCATGTCCACGCTCTCCCATGTCGCCATGGGAAAGCCGCTCTCCTGAGCCAACTCGCGCGCCAACTCCCGCGCATCGCCGAACACCGGTTCCGATAGCGATGGCCCCAAAATGGGCACGAAATTCCCGCTGTTCACGAACCCACAAATCGATTTCCACTGGTCTTCCAGCTTTTTACCACCCCCTCCGCCAAACCCCGCTACGTACCAGATCCGTCCGCTCCGCAGCCGCAGATACAACACCGGTATCCAGTAGTCCGGCCGCTCCGCCACCGCCTTCCGCGCCACCGCCATCGCCCGGTCGATCTGCCCATCCCGCGCCAACTCCCGGAAAAACTCGGCCATGAAAATCGAAGCCGTATCGATGTTCACGTTCCCCCGCATCGCGATCACCGCCGGAATTCCCGCCTCCGCCAACTGCGGCCCCAGCGCCTGCGCCAACTCGCTCGCCCGGCTGTCCACCCCTCCTCCCCCGCTCTGGCACGAAGCCAAAACCACCAGCCGCGGCCGCTCCTCCAAATCCTGTACCTGCCGAACCAACTCCGTCCCGCTGGTGATCGCCGCCGTCCCGTCCGCCCCCTCTAAATACAGCGTCGAATCCCGCTTCCCCAGCATGCCGTGGCACACGAGGTAGAGGATGTCGTACCCGTCCCGCAGCTTCCGCACAATCTTGTCCAGCGTCGCCTCCCCCGGCCCCGTCAGCGCGTCGTTCCCCATCGTTCCCAGCGCCGCCTTCGCTCGGGCCAACTCGCCGACTCGGTCGATCGCGGACAGCGCGGTGCCCCCGGTGAATAGCCCGTAATGTCGGTCGGGCTCGCGATCACAATCAGCGCCCGCAAATCCGTCCGTGGACGGCTCCGCACCGGTCGCCAATCCAGGCTGCTCAAGTACCGCGAAAACGCGATCCGCCCATTCGTAAACAGCGGCTCATCCCTTTCCGGATCCCGCAGCGTCTCCCAATGCAACTCCTGCAACTCCGCCGCATTCGGCTCAATCAGCAAGCGAACTCGCAAGATTGCGTCTTTTGAGTTCGCGTCCTGCCGCGCCTTACGAAAAGCGTCCCGCAGCGTAGGAACGAAAAACGCGTCACGCAGCGCCCCGCCATAGGCGTCCCAATTCGGCTCCTTCGCCCGCATCTCCGCGAACGAAATCCCGAACTCGGCCTTGCCATCTTTCAGTAAACGCAAGTCCGCTTCGCTGTCTGGCGCGTTGTACCGCAAATCGGCGTCAAACCGCTCCTCGCCCAGTTTCCTAAGCGAAATCTCCAAATCAGCGTAACCAGCCATTGCAGGCCCCCTTCAAAAATCTGGAGGGGCGCGGCGTACCGCGCCCCCATCTCTAGGTTTGGTCGTCTACGCCCGGTCCCGGCATCGGGTTCCCGTCGGCTTCCTCCAAGCCGGTTTGGTCGTCTACTCCTGGTCCCGGCATCGGGTTTCCGTCGTCTAAGTCTTGATCCGGGTCAACCGGCGGATTAATTGGCATCGTCTTTCTCCTTAGTCATTGGTTCTGTGCTTCTAACTTTGCGTACCGCGGGTCGGCCCGCAAACTGGCTAACTCCGGACTGCGCCGGATGTAGTTGATCGAAAAGCCCAGACGCAGCGCGGTTTCCAGCCACCGCAGAGCCTCGTCTCGCTTCCCCATCAATTCATAGGTTTCCGCGGCGATGGCCGCGACGTCATTGCTGTCTGGCTTCAGCGCGATTGCCTGCCGAATCAACCCCTCGGCTTGCTTCGGTTCCCCTAAAACGGCATAGTAACCGCTCATCCGCGCCAACAAAATCGGGTCCTTCGGCGTAAGTCTCCGCCGCTCCTCCCCCTGTTCAATCGCTTTGCGATACGCCTGCGTCGCCTTATCTTTGCCCAACTGGCCCCACGTATAAGCAGCTCCCAGGTTTCCCCAAGCCAAATAATTCGCCGACTGCATGGCCAGCGACTCTTCGAACATTCCGGCCGCTCGTCCGTACTCGCCCTCCAGCATATAGGCCGAACCTAAATTCGCAAGGGCTCGATGGCGCCTCTCCAACCTCAGCGACGCTTCGTAAGCCTTCCGAGCATCTCCGTAGCGGTCCATCCGAAAATAAGCGTTCCCCAAGTTGATATAAAGCGCTGCACTGTCCGGAGCCGCTCGTAGAGCAGCCTGTAACTGCTCTAAACCCAATGCATACTTACCCTGGCTTTGATAGTGAAGCGCTAAAGCGCTCCGCGGCGTCCAGCTTTCCGGATCCAAATCCACCGCCTTCACAAAGCTCGCCTCAGCCTCCGCCATTCGGCCCTGCCCCTTCTGTACCTCTCCCAACGCCCGATACGCCTCCGACGACCGCGCATCAATCCGCAGCGCCTCCCGAATCTCCGCATTCGCCAGATCCGTCCGCCCAGCCAGCAGGTGGATCTCAGCCAACGTCACGTGGGGCGAGTCTAGATCTTTATCCAACTCGATTGCCCGGCGCGCCGCCGCTTCCGCCAGGCCCATCAGCTTCGCGTCGTTCACTTCCACTGCCTGCAGTTTGTAGCCCTTGGCCAACAGCGCCTGACCCACCGCTGACTCCGGCCGACCTTCCAACTGCTTCATTGCCGCTGTCACGTTTTCCAATCGATAATTCCGCTGCAGCAGATCTCGCGCTTTTACTAGGTAATCCGGACTCATCCCGGGCACCGCTCTTCCCCTCATCGCCCAATAACCGCCCGTTCCCACCACCACCGCTGCGACCGTACCGATCCACCAACGCCGGTCAATCCCACCCGGCGCGTCGAGCCCCGCAATAGCCTCCCCTGCCGTCTTTGGCCGCGCCTTCGGTTCCCACTCC
>JANODS010001143.1:0-1947 GCA_031412835.1 Acidobacteriota bacterium
AAAATCGGCGTCAAACAGTCTGTCGAAATCGGCTCCGACTACAGCCTTAAAATCGGCGGAAAATCCGCTACCGATATCGGCGGCGGCCATACCCTGAAAGTTGGGGGCGACTCTCTTCACCAGTCCACCGGCAACATGCACCACAAGTCCGCCGGCACCATCAAAATTGATGCCACGGGGGCCATCGAAATTACCAGCCCCGCCGGCGTCACCCTCAAGTGCGGCGGCAACTTCGTCAACGTCGGCCCCTCCGGCGTCGCCATCAAGGGCACCATGGTGCTCATCAACTCCGGCGGTGCGGCCGGCTCTGGCAGCGCCGTCTCCGCCCTCTCCCCCGTCGCCCCCAAGGCCCCGCCCGAAGCCCTCAAACCCGGCACCACCGGCCTGCCCAAAGCTATGGCCGCCGCCACTGGAAAGGTAGCCGCTCTCGGCGCCGCCGCCGCGGCAGCAGCGGCCGCCACTGACTCGGCCCAAACCCACAAAGCCAACTCCGAAGAGAACAAAGAAAAGAAACACTGGATCGAAGTCCATATGGTCGACGAAGCCGGTGCCGACATCCCCAACCAACCCGTCAAAATCACCCTCCCCGACGGCAAATTCTCTGAAGGCACCACCAACGAAAAGGGCAAATACCGCGTCGACGGTATCGACCCCGGCGACTGCATCGTCACCTTCCCCGATCTCGACCAAGATGCCTGGAAGGAGAAATAACCTATGCCCACCGTAACCGTCAGTCGCGGCGATAGCATCCCCAGCTTGGCCCATGATAACGGCCACTTCTGGGAAACGCTCTGGAATCACGGCGAAAACGCTGCCCTCAAAGCCCTCCGCAAAACCCCGAATATTCTCATGCCCGGCGACGAAGTGTTCGTCCCGGAAATCCGGATCAAGGAAGTTCACAAAGGCACCGACAGCACCCACAAATTCGTCCGCCGGGGCGTGCCCGCCAAAATTCGCATCCAGCTCATGATGCTCGGCGAACCGCGTAAAAACGAAAAATACACCCTCGTCATCGATGGCGTCTCCACCGAAGGCTCCGCCGACGGACAAGGCATCGTCGAAGCCTTCATCACCCCCAACGCCAAAGGCGGCAAGCTCATCCTCGTCGCCACCGGCGAAGAGATCCCCGTCGAACTCGGCCACTTGAACCCCATCGATACCATCTCCGGGGTCCGCCAACGCCTCAGCAACCTCGGCTTCGAGTGCACCGATGGTGATGAACTCGACGACCAAACCCAATCCGCCCTCCGCCTCTTCCAAGCCGCCCAAGGCCTCGAAAAGACTGGAAAAATCGATTCCACAACCCGCAGCCGTCTCCACGAACTGCACCCTTAATCCCTCGGAGATCGTCCTATGCTAGACGCAGTAAGTTCCGGTCTTGACGCCGTCAGCGGAGCCCTCGGCGGAGCCGTCCCCGGCGGCCCCGGCGCCCCCGCCCCCATGACCTTCACCCAGGGCGAACGCCTCGGCGGCAACACCGACGCCTCTCCCGGCTTTCAATCCCCCAACGAACTCCGCCCCCGCGACGCCGGTGCCCCCATCGAGTTCATCCACATGGGTTACGCCCATCCGGATTCTTCCTTCAACTTCAACCACGCCAGCCTCAAAGACGACGTCAACCTCGAAGTCACCCCCGGCGCAACCACCCACGGCATCATGTTTCGCGCCGCCCTCGAACGCGAAGCCCTCTTGCTCTCCTGCTTTATGACCGCCACCCAATCCGTCATGGCAGACCTCGAGAAAACCAAGGGCGGCCTCGGCGAAATGGTCTCCATGGGTGCCGACCTCCTCGGCGCCGGCGGCGGCACCAAGGCCCCCAAAGCCGCCGACGTCAACCCCTTCGGCGAAGCCGTCAAGACCGCCATCACCCCCCTCAACGCCGCCACCTTCGGCTACAAGCCCCTCCACAAGTGCGGCATCGATCTCCACCAAGCCCGCTCCAACTAC
>JANODS010001144.1:0-1129 GCA_031412835.1 Acidobacteriota bacterium
GACACGCACAGTGTTCCCATTGTGCTAAAAGGGAATGGTCCTATTCAATGCGAGATTACGGGTTGCGGCGAAAGCGCGCCAGTCGCTAGAATCAGGATGTTCAGAGGAGAACCACCAGACCTTTTATGTCAGTTGACCAGAAAGTAAAGCAGATCATTGTCGAGCAGTTGGGTGTGGACGAAGCCCAAGTCGACGGCACCGCGTCGTTCGTCGACGATTTGGGAGCCGACTCACTCGACCTCGTCGAACTCGTCATGGCCTTTGAAGAAGCCTTTGATCTGAATATTCCGGACGACGACTCCGAAAAGATCAAGACCGTGAAGGACGCGATCGATTACATAGAAGCCAAAGCGAAGAAGTAAGCATCCAATACGAGTGAACCTGCCTACGTTTCGGCAGGAGGAGATCTTGATTGGCTGAACAATCAAACCCCCACCGGGGAAATCGAAGAGTAGTGGTGACCGGGGTCGGTCTCGTCACGTGTCTGGGTATCGGCACGGAACCGACCTGGTCGGGCCTTTTGGCCGGCAAGAGCGGCATCGCTCCCATTGAGCTATTTGACGCAAAAGACTTCGCCTGCCGGTTCGCCGGCGAGGTGAAGAATTTTGACCCGAGCAAATGGATCGAGCAGAAAGAGATCAAAAAGCTGGGCCGCTTCATGATGTTCGCCATCGCGGCCGCGGATGAAGCGCTGGCTTCGTCGGGGCTGAAGATCGATGCGGGCAACGCCGAAGGCGTGGGCGTCTACATCGGCAGCGGCATCGGTGGCTTCGAAGTCATCGAACGCGAGCACTCGAAACTCCTCGCCGGCGGACCGTCCAAGATTTCGCCCTTCTTCATTCCGGCCACCATCGTCAATTTGGCCAGCGGCCAAGTCTCGATCCGCACGGGAGCGAAGGGCCCGAACTCAGCCGTCGCCACCGCTTGCACCACCGGTGCCCACGCCGTCGGCGACTCGTTCCGGATCATCCAGCGCGGCGACGCCGACGCCATGATCTGCGGTGGAGCCGAGGCGGCCATCACCCCGCTCAGCGTCGGTGGCTTCGCGGCCCTACGCGCGCTGTCCACCCGCAACGACGAGCCCCAACGCGCCTCCCGGCCTTGGGATAAGGACCGCGATGGCTTCGTC
>JANODS010001145.1:0-7202 GCA_031412835.1 Acidobacteriota bacterium
CCGCCATCGTCACCATCGCCAACCGCCCCGCCCGTAGAGCCTCGGCCCCCGCTCCCGCCTCCCGCCCCGTAACCGTCCCCACGTGCTCAGCACGCACGTCTTCAATCATCGTGTTCGCCGCCAACCGGTTCTGCGCCAAGCCCACGCGGCCCGCCCGGTAGTCCGCCCGCAAATGCTCATGAGCATCGGCGTCAAATCCGTTTGCCACCAGCAGCGCGGTCAACCCCTGCCCCGCCCCACCTACCGCCTCGGCCTCCCGCGGTATCATCCGCTCAAACAGCGCTTCGGTCTGATCTCGATAATGCCGCGCAAAGCGGGTCAACTCGCCCCGCCGCTCCGCCGTCAATTGCCCCGCGGACTGCCGCAATTCGCCCGGTGCCCGCAACAAATAATACGGTGCGCTAACCACCGCGTCCCCGCCTCGCCGCAACTCCGCCATCGTCCCGTTTTCATTGATCGCGAAGTCATACACCACCGGCTCCACGGCAAATGGAAAGCTAGCTTCCATCCCGCGCTTCGTCTCCCGCAGTATCGTCGGCATCGCCTCCAGCGCCCGACCCCGCGCCGCCGGGTCAAACACAAATCCCATCCCCCCGCCGCTCATCCCGCCCAACATCCAAAATCCCCAAAACTCGCCGCCAAACTCCTCCCGGCACCGCACAATCAGCGCCTCCGTATACGCATTGCCCGCCCACGGAATAATCGTCTGAATCGGCCCGTCATAATTGACCTGCGTCAACCCGGCCAACCGCTGGATGTCCCCTTCCCGCAGCGCCGCCTCCAACTCATCGAGCAACCGAACCGCCTCCTGGCGACCGGCCCACTCCTTCCCGCTCCGCAGCAAATACCGCTCCGTACACATCTCCAGAATCGGCCCCACATCCTGGCTCATCCCGCCATGCACCAGCACCAGCGACTGCTCCAACCGCCGCCGCGCCGCCGCCGGAACCTCCTCCATCACCCGATGCCGAGGCAACAACCGACCCCGGCTCACCCCAAACTCCGGATCCCCCGCCGTCGCCACCTCCGCTGAAATCAACTTAATCCCCGGCCACACGCCCCCCGAGTCCTGCCAACCGCCTCCGCTCCCGCCCAACCACTCCCCCAAAATAGCCCGCGCCGCAACTTGCCGCCGGTCAACCTCGGCCAGCGGCCCCGTCAACGCCCCAATCTGTCGCGTCGCCCGCATACACAGCGAAATCAAACACGCCAACAGATTCGTGCTCACCGCAAACCGGCTTCCCTTCGGAATGTCGTTCACCTGGCTAATAATCTCAATGCCACATCCAGTCCGTCCGATCAGCCGCCCCAACACCGCCTCCAGCTTCTGCCCGCTCCCCTCCAAACCCGCCGGAATCAAGCCACTCGCAATCACCGCCGCCTTCAAAAGCCCCAAGTAATCTCGCGCAAAATCGAAGACCTCGTCCAGCGTCGTCACGTCCGTCGATGCACCCAGGTCCACGCTCACCAAGCGCAACACCGGCTCATCGATCACCCGTAGAAAGCCCTCCACCGGCGGCCGCGGCACCGCGCCACTCCCCCGCACGGCCAAGTCCACGGAGATGTTAATCACCCGCGCCCCTTCCGGATAATCCATCGCCAAAAAGAAGATATCGCTCCATGCGCTATGCGTCAAATCCATGCGCACCGGCGTCGTCTCGTGCAACAGCGGATAGGGCCCCGCCGTCCTCAGCGCCTCGTGCAACCGCAACGGATAGTCGCCCACATGCCCCGCCCGGAACATCCATTGATTGCCCGGGAACCGCCGTACACTCTGCCGCACCTGGTCCGCCAACGTCTGAAACGCGAGCCCCCGATACGCCGTCGCCAACGCGCTGCTCAGCGCCCCGCTCGTCTCCCCGGTTCCCAACAACTCCGCCACCGCCTGCTCAAATCGGCGATCCCGAATCTGCTCAATCGCCACGTACGGAATCAACGCCGTTCCCCGGGCCGCGGCACTAATGTAGAACCGGTGCAACGTCGACAAAAACACGAGCGCCCGCACCCGCGCATACAGATTCGTCGCGTCCCGTCGAAACGCCTCCAACCGGCTCGCCCCCGCCAATAACTCTTCGAGCGACTTCCCCGCCGCCCACTCCTCGAGCGGCTCGTGGGTCCCTTTGACGATCCGATCTACGAGCGTCATCGCGCCGTCTACTCCAGCATCAAAGTCAAGATCTCTTCCCGATCTTCGCTCCGTAGCCCCAAAGCCAACTGCGCCTGCAATAAGCCATACTTACTCCCCAAATCGAACCGCCGACCCGGCAAGACTTTCGCCAAATAACGCTCCTGCCGAGCTAAAATCTGCAACGCTTGCGAAAGCGTCGGAAGCGCTCCGGCGGCCACCTGATGCTCGTGCAGAATGTCCATCAAACCCGCCGAAAACAGGTGAATGCCGAAGAAACAAAGGTAGTGACCCTGCCGCAATCCCGCCGCCACTAGCTCTCGCTCCGCCTGCGTCGGCGTTGGCTTCTCAAGCACCGTTTCCACCTGATACAAATGGCCGCCCAAAGCCGCCCCGCCCACGGCTCCGAAATACGGCAGCAACCCCTCCCGCGTCGGCAACACCGCACTTACACTGCATCCCTCCGCTTCGTGAATCTTCACCAATTCGGCCGTCAACTGGCTCACCGGTCCGTGATCCGCCAGGTAAAAATGGTCGCCCACTAAATGCAGAAACGGTGCCTTACCCACAAACTCCCGCGCTTGGTAGATCGCGTGCGAATACCCTCGCGCCTCGGCCTGTTCAATCAGCGTAATCCGCCGCCCGCTTCCCGCGAACAGCGCTTCAAACGCCGCCCGGTCGCCCGCCGGAATCACAATCCCAATCTCATCCACCGCCCCCGCCACTAACTCCAGCAGAAACGCGCCCATCGTCGGTCGCCGGTCTTCCCCCGCCGCCAACGTCTGATGCAAAATATGCCGCTGTCCAGGCGCGGCCGCCGTGATCACTGCCTTCAGTTTCATCGCTTCAGTTATTGTAAGCGGCTAAACTAGGTTTAGGCGCTAATGGTTGAATTTTTCACGGAACTGCATTCCTGGCTCTACGCGGCGCTCCTCCAGCCCCTCCTGTTTCGCTATGAACTCATGGCCTGGGCCGAACTCGCTTACGAGTGGTCCGAACTGTTCCTCCTGGGGGCCGTCGAGGTCACCCTCCTCTGGGCCCTGCTCCGCCCTCTCGAAACCCTCTTCCCCGTCGAACGCTGGCCGGACCATGCCGCCACCCGCGTCGACGTCCTCTACACTCTCCTCGCCCGACTCGGCGTCCTCCCCATATTTTTCTTCATCGTCCTCCAACCCGCCGTCGACGCCCTCCACGCCGCCCTCCGCCTCCGCGACATCATCCCCCCCAACCTCGAAGATCTCCTCCCCGCCCTCCAAAACCGAACGTGGCTCGCCCTCCTCGCCTACCTCCTCCTGTTCGACCTCCTCGACTATTGGCGTCACCGTGGCGAACACTTCTTCCGCCGCTGGTGGGCCCTCCATAGCGTCCACCACTCCCAACGCCAAATGACCTTCTGGTCCGACGAGCGCGAACACCTCCTCGGCCAGGCCATCGCCGCCCTCCTCCGCGCCCTCCTGGCTTTGGCCATCGGAGTTCCGCCCGCGCAGTTTCTAATGGTCACACTCGCCACCGGGGCCCTCGAAAGCCTCTCCCACGCCAACATCCGCATGAGTTTCGGCCGCATCGGAGACCGCCTCCTCGTCAGTCCCCTGTTTCATCGCACCCACCACGCCCTCCATCACAACCAAACCTGCAACCTCGCCACCGTCTTCCCCGTCTGGGACATCCTCTTCGGCACCGCCGATTTCTCGCGCCTCTACCCCCCCACCGGTATCGACGACAACCAGAATTACGGCCTCGGATTCTGGCAACAGCAGTGGCTCGGCCTCAAGCGCCTGCTATCCTAAAAGTCCCCTCTCCGTTTTTTCTCACCCATCCCAAAACCTATGTTCAAACTGCCCCTGGCTCTCCTGCTCGGACTGTCCCTGCACGCCCAACAAGCCATCGTGAACCTGCCTTCGGCCGATATCACGCCCAAGGGAAAGCACTTCCTGATGCACGAAACCCAGGCCACTCCCTGGGGCTCGACTCGCTCCTGGTCCGGGACGAATTTCTACTCCTATGGCGTCGGCCACGCGACCGAACTCGCCGTCACGAGTTACAACGGCGGCTCCCCCTTACCCGGCAACTTCGCCACCGGCATCGGCTTCAAATCCGCCCCGATGATCAGCAAAAAGAGGAACGTCAAACAGACCTTCGGCTCGATGTTGATCCTCAACCACCGCGGCGCCGGAGCCGGCCATTTCACCTACACCCACACGAGCCTGGAACTCCCAAAGCTTGAAACCCGGATTTCCGCCGGCGGCTTCGTCGGCTCCCGCGCGCTGTTCGGCAAATCTACCGGCAACTTCATCGCCGGCATCGAACAACCCATCATCCACCATCGCTTCACGATCCTCGCCGAATGGATCGCAGGCAAGCACGAACTCGGATTCTTTATTCCTGGCCAACTCTTTCATCCCAAGAAAAATCAGTTCATCGTCGCCGCATACAAAATCCCGAACTACGCCGTCAACGGCAAATCTGGCATCGTCCTCGAATACGGCCTCATTTTCTAAAGTGAATGCGGGCGATCGGCAGCGGCATCTCGCTTCCCGCCCCCCGCACGCTCTTCCAAATAATCTCGTTCAAAGCCAGCATCGGTGCCGCGTCGTACTCGTCCAAATTCATCGCCATCGATTCCTTCGCCCCCCACGCCAAAGCCGTGTTCTTCGCGTCCAAATCGATCCGTGCTTTCTCATGCGTGAACGGCGTCAAGTCAGCCTTCGTCCCCATCGCCGCATACATCGGAGTCGCTGCCGCGTCGTACTGGCTCATCGGCGGCAACCCTAGCAAAAGCTCCATCGTCCGCAACATCGACGAGGTCGTATACAGCGTGCTGTCCACCGTCCGCCGCTTCGTGTACGGACTAATCAACAATGCCGTGGTCCGCCGCGCATCCACATGGTCCGGCCCATTCTGCGCGTCGTCCTCAATCACAAAAATCGCCGTCTTCGCCCAGTACGGCGAATGCGTCAACCGGTCCACAATCATCCCCAGCGCGTAGTCGTTCGACGCCACCGCCGCCTGCGGAGTCGGAGCCCCCGGCCGAGTCCCTTGCGTGTGATTCTCCCCCAGACTCATCACGCTAAAATTCGGCAGCCGCTTGCCCGGCTCCGCCGATCCAAAGTTCTGCTCATACCCATCCAACTCGTCCAAAAAGACCTTTGCATTCTGCGGATCCCGCATCCCCGGCAGCTTAAACTTCGGCGATACGTGCCCGTACAAGTTCCCCACGCCCGGTGCCGCATCCATCGTCGACCCATCGCTCGACCGCGTCGCGTACTCCCCATAGCTCCGATACGTCAAACCCTTCGCCTTTGCTAAATCCCACAAATGCCCCGCGCTCGGCACATAAGCGTTCGAAGTGCCCGACTTCGAGTGCCCCCCATAAGTAATCGGCCACAGCTTCTCGTTGAAATCGGTCGCATACGCCGAGTTAGACCAGGAATGCCCGTCTACGCTTACTTCCCCATCGCAATACAGGTTGTCGAACAACACAAACTCCTCGGCCATCCGGTGCTGATTCGGCGTCACGTTCCAACCGAAAATGGTAAGCCGCTTATCGCCATTCCCCTGCCTCAAGTCCCCGAAAACCTGGTCATAAGTCCGGTTCTCCTTCAGGATGTAGACGATATGCTCAATCGGCGAACCCACGCCCACCTCGGACGGAATCACCGACGGATCCAGCGGTGCCTTCGCCCGCGCCAACTGCTCATCTCGATACGGAATATTCGTCAGCACCTGCGCCGTGTATTTGCCCAATTCGTTCCTCAAATTCTTCAAATCCACCCGGTGAATCGAACCCTTCTGCAAGCTCCGCACGCTACTCTCGGGCGACGTCGCTGTCCGCAACGGACTCGTCGGCCCATCCACATTCGAATACCCGCCCAGCCCCTTTGCGTTGCCGATAATCAACTGGTTCGTCCCCGGAATATAAGCCAACGCTGACGGATACCACCCCGCCGGAATGAACCCCAGAATCCCGCTTTCGCCCGCCTCTGCCACGTTCACCACCGCCACCGCGTTGTTGTCCGCATTGGCGACAAACAGCATCTTGTTCTCATCGTCCAGCGCCAGCGCGTTCGGCGTCGAACCCTCCGGCGCCAACGCAGTGATCCCTACGTTGATCCGCTCGGTCGCCCGCATCTTCTTCGTATCAATCACCATCACGCTGTTCTTGTTCGCGCACGAAACAAACAACCGTCCATCGCTCGCCAGCAGAATATCGTTCGGGTTCGAATCGACATCAATCGTCCGCACCACCTGCTCGGTCGCCACATCGATCACCGACACCGAAGCGCTCGCCCAGTTCGAAACAAATATCGTCTTTCCATCGCCCGACAGCACGACATCATAAGGGTTGATCTGCGTGCGAATCCGCTTCAGCAGCGCCCCCGTCGTCGCATCGAACACCACTAAGTTCCCCGGCTCATTCCCCGTCCCCCGGTTCGCCGCGTACAGCTTCCCGTTCGTCGGATGCGCCACCACCCCGGCCCACAAAATCTTCGTCAGCGGGATCGTCTCGGCAAATTTCTGCACCGGCTTCTCGCTCACCCGCCCATTGGCGAAGTCAAACGCGTAAATGGGAGCCCGCTCCGGGTCCTTCCGGCTGTCCGCATTCCCGCCCGAAGCGTACAGCCTCTTGCCGTCCGCACTAAAGCCCAAGCCGAACCAAGCCGACTTCATCGGGATCCGTTGCACCGCTTCCCACGACGCCAGATCGATGACGTCGAGCCCATGCGGATTGAACCCCGCATGAGTTCCGATAATGCTCTTCCCATCCGGCGAAGGCACGAGCTGCAACGTCATGTCCTCGGTCATCACCGCCGGACCCACCGGCGTGATCCGCCAGCCATTCGGCAGATTGTAACCACCCGGCATCGGGCCCGGCGCTTGCGCCAACACCACCGCAATCGAAGCAACAAAGGAAATCAGACGACGACTCATGGACCTCATTACATCACGCCACTGTGACAACGAAATGACACGGTAAACTGCCCCTATGCTCACCCGCCGCACCCTCCTCGCCCCCGTCTCCCCCCCCCCCCCCCCCGTCGCCGGCAACCCCCACCGCGCCCCCCCCCAACATAATCCC
>JANODS010001146.1:0-4367 GCA_031412835.1 Acidobacteriota bacterium
TCGCCGACGCGGGCGGCGCTGTTGACGGGGCGGACGGCGAGGTGGCGGTTGGCGTCAGCAATGAGGACTTGAGTTAAGGCTTGGGGGAGATCGCGGAGGTCGCCGATGGGGGCGGTGAAATCGAGGTCGGTGGCGGGTTGGGCGAGGAGGAGGACGGGGAATAGAAAGCAGAGCAGGCGGGGCATGGTAAGGGATATGGTATCTGAGAGAAGCTATGAGCATGAAGTCGACGCGTAGGCAGCTGATGGGGATGTTGTTGGCGGCCAGGATGGGCTCGGCGCAGGAGGCTTGCGGTTCGCTGCCGCCGATTCAGACGCCGAAGGCGCGGGCGGGGAGCCCGAACATCGTCTACATTTTGCTGGACGATACTGGGTTTTCGGACCTGCATTGTTATGGGTCCGAGGTGGCGACGCCGCATATGGATGCCTTGGCGGCGGGCGGGTTGCAGTACAACAACTTCCACTGTAAGGCGATCTGTTCGCCGACGCGGGCGGCGCTGTTGACGGGGCGGAATAGCCATGCGGTGGGGATGAAGGAGTTGGCGGGGGATGACCAGGGGTATGCGCATTCGCGGGGGCGGGTGACGCCGGCGGCGGCGACGGTGGCGCAGATTCTGGGGGCAAACGGCTACAGCACGTACGGGGTGGGGAAGTGGCATTTGGTGCCAGGGGCGGACATGAAGGCATCGGGGGCGCGGACGCATTGGCCGCTGCAAAAGGGGTTCGACCGGTGGTACGGATTCTTGTCGGGATGGACGGACCAGTATCGGCCGGACTTGTTTGAGGACAACCATGTGGTGGCTCGGCCGAGTAAGCCGGAGTATCACTTTTCCGAGGACATTGTGGATAAGTCGATCACGATGATGGGGGAGCACTTGGCGGCGGACCGGGCGAAGCCGTTCTTTCTGTATGTGGCGTTCGGGGCGACCCATGCGCCGGTGCAGGTGCCGAAGCGGTATACGGACAAGTACATGGCGACGTTTGCCAAAGGGTGGGATGAGGTCCGGCGGGAACGGTATGAGCGGCAGCTTGCGTTAGGAGTGATTCCGGCGGGGACTAATCTGCCCGGGCGCAACGCGGGGGACCCGGCTTGGAGCGCGTTGAGCGACGAGGAGCGGGCGGTGAACACGCGGTTTATGGCTGCTTATGCAGGCTTTCTGGAGCATACGGACGAGCAGATCGGGAGGGTGGTGAACTACCTGAAGGAGCAGAAGCTGTTTGAGAACACGGCGATCTTCCTAATGTCGGACAACGGCGGGGCGCCGGAGGCGGGGACGAAGGGCGGCTTTTTGAAGCCGTACGGCGATAGGACGACGGTGCATGAGATGTACGAGCGGCGGGAGGAGATGGGGACGCCGACGACGCAGCCACTGTATCCGCGGCCTTGGGCGGCGGTGTCGAATACTCCGTTCCAGATGTACAAGCTGTGGCCGTATGCGGGCGGGGTGCAGACTCCGTTTTTGTTCAGTTGGCCGATGGGGGTGAAGAAGACGGGGCCGCGGCGGCAGTTTGTGGACGTGATCGACATCATGCCGACGGTGCTGGACATTGCGGGGGTGGCGGTGCCGACGGTGTTCGGGGGGGTGTGCCAGATGCCGATGCAGGGGAAGAGCATTCGGGCGACGTTCGATGACCCGCAGGTGCGAGACCCGCGGGATGGGCAGTATTTTGAGCTATGGGGGAGCCGGGGGATTTGGCATGACGGTTGGAAGGCGGTGGGGATTCATACGCCGGGGACGGACTTTGGGAAGGACCGATGGGAGCTGTATCACGTGGCAGAGGACTTTTCGGAGTCTGAGGACGTGGCAGGGCAGTATCCGGAGAAGTTGGAGGAGCTGAAGAAGCTATGGTGGACGGAGGCGGAGAAGAACGGGGCTCTGCCGTTGCGGGAGGCTCCGGCGGGGCGGCAGAGGACTTACGACCAGGCGATTCGTTAGGGTTTGGCGAAGGGGTCCCAGACGCGGCGGAGGTTGAGGTGGAAGCCTTCGACGGGGGCTTCGGCGGTGATGGAATCGATGTCGGTACGGAGTTCGGGGGGGAGGCCCGGGCGGTAGATTTCGATGCTACGGGTATCGGGGTCGATGAGCCAGGCGAGTTGGGCTCCGTTGTCGATCCATTCCCGCATCTTGAGGCGGAGGGTGGTGGGTTCTTCGGAAGGGCACTGAAGTTCGAACACGAAGGCGGGACAGATGTGCCAGAAGCCTTCGAGGGCTTTTTGGCTCAGGTGGCTCAATTGGTGGCGGGAGGTCCAGGCTCCGTCGGCGGAGCGGCGGGCACCGTTGGGAAGGACGAAGCTGGCGGATGAGTCGGTGACGAGACCGCCACTGTCCTTGTCGGCCCAATCGGCTAGCTGGCCGAGGATGTCGGCGTTCCGGGCCCCGGTTAGCGAGTAAGCAGGGGGCGAGGCGATGAGCTCGCCTTCGCTTGTTACTTCGAGGAAGCCGTCCGGGTGGTCGGCGCAGAGGTCGGCGAACTGGTCATCGGTCATGGGCGGGGTGATGGTCATCCTTGGCTATCTTAGATCGAGGGACCAGATCTGTTGGGTCTCTCTGCCGGCGGTGAGGGCGATGGTTTTGCCGTCGGGGCTGACGGAGGCTCCGGGTTGGCGGTTGCCGGGGAGGGGGTACTCCTTTTGCCCTTTGGCGTCGAAGCGGATGAGGGTGGATTGCCGGATTCCGAAGAGGGCTGGGGCGGTGGGGAGCCATTCGGTGATGTCGGGGAATTGGCCGGGGAAGATGGCGGGCTTGCCTAGTTCGTCGCGGAAGATGGGGCCGTCGCGGTAGACGAAGGTCTTGCCTTGGGGGTAGAACTCGTAGCCCTTGGGGGGGCCTCCGTATTCGGCGACGGCTCGTTCGGTGCGCTGGGTGGCGAGCGAGAATTCGAAGATGCCGCCGCGGCCTTTGCCGTCGCTGCCGCTGAGATAGAGGGCTTGGCCGTCGGGGCGCCAGTGCACCCTTTCGATGTGGGCCATGCGGACGGGTTGTTCGACTTCGGTGTCGGAGGCGAGGTCTCGGATGACGACGGCGCGGGACTCCTGGCCGAAGTTCTCGGTACCTCTTCGCGAGAGGTAAGCGAGACGCTGGCCGTTGGGGGAGAAGCTGGGGGCGAGGTTTCGATTGGGATAGAGGAGAGAGACGCGGCGGGCCGTCTTGGTGATGTTGTCGATGTCGGCTAAGAAGACGTCGCTGGAGCCGGAGCGAAGGCCGTAGTAGAGCTTGTGTTGGCGGGTGATGCCGAGGGGGAGGGCTCGGCCGATGCCTTTGTGGACGATGCGCGGGGGGCCGTTGAGTGGGCGGACGACGAGGTCGTCATCGGAGAGGTAGTAGATGGACTTGCCGTCGGGGGCGTAGAGGGGGAAGAGATGGTTGCCGGGTTCGGAGACGAGGCGGCGTTCGGCGGAGCCATCGAGGGCGAGGGAGTAGATGGTTCGCTGGGTCGAGCTGCCGGGGGCGAAGGAGTCGTAGATGAGGGTTTGGCCATCGGGGGAGATGTCCATGCGTTTGGGGTAGACCCAGTTGAGGGAGCGGAGGATTTTGGGTTCGCCGCCGTCGGCGGGGACAAGAGCGATTTGGCTGACGTTGTCTTTGCGGAAGAGGAGGGTGAGGATGTGTTTGTGGTCGGGGGTCCAGGCGGTGGGTTGGACGAAGCCGGCTTCGGGGTTTTTGATGAGGGTGCGGGGCTGGCCGCCGGCGAGGGAGAGGAGGCGGAGTTCGTAGAAGCCTTCGTCGTTGAACCAGGCGTAGGCGACGGATTTGGAGTCTCGGGAGATGGCGGAGAAGTAGGCGAACTGCTGGCCGGTGGCGTGGGTGAGCTTGGTGGATTTGCCGGTAGAGAGGTCGCGGATGGCGAGGTCGCCTTGCTCGACGAGGCTAAGGTAGCGGCCGTCGAGGGAGGGGGCACCGAGGAGGGTGACGGCGGGATCGGTGAAGACGGGTTTCGGGGCGGCGGAGAGGAGGGCCGCGGCAAGGAGGGCGAGACGGAGCACGTCTCATTAGTAGACTATACGGCGGCGCGGAGCAAGGCGGGATAGTCCTTGGCGGCTTGCCAGACGGCCATGGCGAGGGCCATGACGAGGTCGTCGTGTTCCTGCTGGTCGCCGGAGGGTTTGAATTGGACTAACTCCCGTTCGATGTCGACGAAACCGGGGGCGGAATCGAGTAACTGAATGTTACCGAGTTCGAAGATCATCTTGAGCCGGTTGATTAGGTCTGGACGGGGCAAGCTGAGATAGTTATCCTTGAGTTGTCTTTCGACGTGTCCATTCGTAAGTGTTACTGGCTGGACGTGAGCTTTGGGATGATTCTTGCGGATCAGTTCAACGATGGTGTGGCCGATGCCGGTGGCATCGACTAACAGCTTGTCTATGCG
>JANODS010001147.1:0-1920 GCA_031412835.1 Acidobacteriota bacterium
CGACAAAATCGACAAGATCGAACTGCCGAAGAAGCGCCAAGTCGTGCGCTTCGAGTTCCGAGCGCCCGCGCGGTCTGGAGATCAGGTCGCCGTCATCGAAGACCTCCACAAAGCCTACGGCCCGCGCGTGATCTATGACGGGCTCAGCCTCACCATCCGACGCGACGAACGTTGGGCCGTCATGGGCCGCAACGGTGCCGGCAAAACGACGCTGCTCAAAATGATCGCCGGCGCGAGCGATCCCGACTCGGGCACCGTCCGCCTCGGTGCCAGCCTCAACATGGGCTACTTTGCTCAGCAATCCCTCGACATTCTCAACCCCGAACTCACCATCTTCGAACAGTTGCAGAGCGATTTTCCGATGGACAGCATCGGCTCGCTCCGGTCTCTGGCCGGCGCGTTTCAATTCTCCGGCGACGATGTTGACAAGCGCATTCGCGCTCTTTCCGGCGGCGAAAAGTCCCGCCTCGCGATGGCCCGTATGCTCTTCAATCCGCCCAATTTCCTGGTCCTGGACGAACCCACGAACCATCTCGATTTAGCGACGAAAGAGATGCTGGTCGAGGCGCTGAAGGACTTCGAAGGCACCATGATTTTCGTCTCGCACGACCGCACGTTCCTGCGCGGTCTCGGCACGCGCGTGCTCGAACTCGGCGGCGAATCCGGCACCGAACGAGTGCCCCGCGTCTATCCCGGCACCTACGTCGAATACGTTACGGCTCTCGGCCATGAGGCTCCCGGCATCTATTCGTAGCTCACATACTTGATAAACTTGGGCCACATGAAACTCGCTTCTGTGGCCCTCGTCCTGGCCGTGGCCCGTCTCGCCATCGCCCAATCTTCGCAAGCCAACATCTCCGGCCTCGTCTCGGATTCGCAAGGTGCCATCATCGTCGGTGCCCAAGTCACCGCCCGTGGCCTCGCCAACGGCTCCACCACCACCGTCTCCACCAACGATTCCGGCCTTTACGCCCTCCGCGCCCTACCCATCGGAGCCTATACCCTCACCATAGAAAAGCCCGGCTTCAAGAAGCTCGTCCGCTCCAATCTCACCCTCACCACCGGCCAAAGTCTCGAACTCAATCTCACCCTCGAAATCGGGGCCGTCACCGAATCCATCAACGTCTCCACCTCGGCCTCGTCCATCGACACCCGCTCCTCCGACGTAAGCCAACTCGTCGAGTCCAAGACGATCGAAGACATGCCCATCGGTGATCGCCGCAGCATGAACATCGTCGGCCTCACGGGCGCGGCCGTCTTCGTCAATTACGACTCCGGCGGCAAGCCCAACTTCTCCCTCGCCGGTGGCCGCACCCAATCACAGAACTTCTTCATCGACGGCGGTACCGCCCAGAATATGCGCCTCGGCATCGGCCAGGTCGATCTCGATCCGCCCGTCGAAACCGTCGCCGAAGTCAAAATCCTCGCGAATTCTTACTCCGCTGAGTACGGCGGCAGTGCCGGTGGCGTCGTCATCGCCACCACCAAGTCGGGCACCAACCGCCTCCAGGGCTCGCTCTTCGAATATTTCCGCAACGAGAAACTCGACGCCGCCAACTACTTCGCCCCCGTCAACGCCGCGGGCGCGAAGGTCCGCGCTCCTCTCCGCTATAACGTCTTCGGCGGAACCGTCGGCGGCCCCATCGCCATCCCGAAGCTCTACAACGGCAAGGACAAAACGTTCTTCTTCTTTGCCTATGAAGGCAGCCGCCGCAACGAAGGCTTCGCGCGCACGCTCACGGTTCCCACTGCGGCCCAGCGCCTCGGCGATTTCAGTGCCAACGCCAACCCGATCTTCGACCCCGCCACCACCACCCTCGTCAACGGAGCCAATCGCCGCTCCCAGTTCCCGGGCAACGTCATCCCCCGGGGCCGCATCGACGCCGCTGCTCTCGCCCTCGCCAGCTACTATCCCGCCCC
>JANODS010001148.1:0-3496 GCA_031412835.1 Acidobacteriota bacterium
CGACAAGCCAAGCGAGAATTAAGGGGATGCGGATCTTTGTGTTGGTGGTGGCGCTAGCGGGGACCCTAGCCGCGGCGGAGTTGCGCGGAGTGGTTCAGTACGGAGGCCTGCCCGTGCCCGGGGCCTCCGTGGTCGCGGTGCAGGGTCCGACTCGCAAGACGGCGTTTACTGACGGCGGAGGGGCGTACTTACTCTCTGACATTGCGGACGGGACGTGGACGGTGCAGGTGGAGATGCAGTTGTTTGTGACCCAGCGGCAGGACGTGATGGCGGGCAGTAGCACGAAGTGGGAACTGGTTCGGTCGGAGATGCAGCCGCCGCCGATTCGTTTCGAAAAGCCAACGGTGCGGCTGGTTCCACGGAGGGCACCGGCGGCGAAGACGAAAGCCGAGCCAGAGGCGCTGGAGACCGACGATGGACTGCTGATCAATGGCAGCGTGAACAACGGCGCGGCGTCGCCGTTTGCCCAACTGCCAGCGTTTGGAAACAATCGCAAAGGACAGCGGTCGCAATACAACGGTAACTTGGGCTTCATCCTGAACAACTCGCGATTCGACGCGCGGGCGTTTTCGCTGACCGGCCAAAACACCGCCAAGCCGGATTACGGTCAAGCGCAGGGACTGGCTTCGTTCGGCGGGCCCGTCAAGATTCCGGGCTTGCTCGAACGAAACGGGCCGGTGTTTTCGATCAACTATCAATGGACGCGAAACCGCAGCGCGGCCGTGCAGACGGGGCTGATGCCAACCGAAGCGCAGCGCGAGTTAGTGAGTAACCCGCAGGCTTTGGCCTTAGTCCGGCTCTATCCGTTGCCGAACTTCGCGGGCAGTACTCGTTATAACTACCAGACGGCCGTCGTGAACGGATTGCACCAGGACGATTTACAGGCTCGTTTGCAGAAGTCGGTGAGGCGGAACTCGTTCAGCGGATCGGTGGCTTGGCAGCGGCTGCGGACGGATTCGCCCGATCTGTTCGGCTTCCTGGACACGGGACGCACAGGGGGAGGAAACATGACGCTCGGCTATCGGCGGAGTTTTGACCCGAGGACATACGTCAATGTCGGGGCGCAAATGAGCTGGCTCGGCAACGTCGTAACCCCTTATTTCGCGGGGCGACGGAACGTTTCCGGGGACGCCGGCGTCGGGGGGAACAATCAGGACGCCGTGAACTGGGGCCCTCCGGGGCTCGAGTTTTCCGGCGGCGTCACCCCCTTGCGCACCGGCCAAGCGGTCGACCGACGCAATCAAACCGTCGGTGCCTCGATCGACGGGTTTGCGAGCCGAGGAAAGCACAACATGAGCGGAGGAGGAACCTACCGGCGACAGCAGTTCAATATCATCGGTCAGGAGGACGCCCGCGGCACGTTTGTCTTTACCGGTGAAGATTGGAGTAAGTTCAGCCAAGGGACGCCCGACACGGCAACCATCGCTTTTGGGAACGCGGATAAGTATCTACGGGGTAAGACGGTCGAGTTATTCGGGAATGACGACTGGCGGTTGAGTCCGGCGCTGACGATCAATGCGGGAGTTCGGTGGGAGTACTGGTCGCCGCTTGTAGAAAAGTATGGGCGGCTGGTGAACGTCTCCGGGAAGCAGCCCCAGCCGGATCGGAACAACGCGTCGCCTCGCATCGGGCTCGCTTGGCGGCCATGGGCGGCGGGGTCGACGGTCGTGCGGAGTGGGTACGGGGTCTACTACGACACGTCGGTATACCTGCCGGTAGCGTTGCGCATGGCGCAGCAGGCACCGTTTTCGCGGAGCGTTCGGGTGACGAACTCGGCAACCCGGCCCCTGACTTTGGCCGATGGATTCCCCGCCGAGGTGGCGGCGGCGACGTTTGGCGTCGATCCGAACCTTCGGATCGGCTACGCCCAAAGCTGGCAATTATCGGTACAAACCGACCTACCGGGGGCGCTTCAAGTGATGGCCCTGTATCAAGGGACGAAGGGAACCCGCGGGCAGCAACAGGTTTTGCCGTTTACGTTCCCCGACGGGCAAGGGCCGGGAGCGGGATACACCTACTTAAGCGCCGACGGCAACTCCAACCGAAATGCCGGAATTTTGCAGTTGCGAAGGCGGCTGCGGGCCGGGTTCACCGCTTCCGCGACTTACACCTGGGCAAAAGCGATCGATAACTCGGCGCTCGGAGGAAGGGGACAAGGCGCAACTTTAGTCGCGCAAAATTGGTTGGATTTGAGAGCCGAACGGGCGCGATCAAACTTCGATCAGCGGCACGGCTTGAGCGGAATGGCGCAGTATACGACCGGCATGGGCAGAAACGCGCTTTTGCGCGGAAAGTGGCTCTCGAATTGGACGGTGAGTTCGCAATGGGCCGTGGGGACTGGGTTGCCGTTGACGCCAGTGCTGCTACGGCCGGTGGCGGGGACCGGGGTAACAGGGAGTTGGCGGCCGGATTACACCGGTGCCGATTTGTACGTCGGAGCACGGCTAAACCCGGCGGCCTATGCGGCCCCAGGGCCAGGACGTTGGGGCAATGCAGGGCGGAATACGATTACCGGACCGAAGCAGTTGGCGGTGAACGCGGCGGTGTCGCGAACGTTTCGGGCCAACGATAAAGTGAGTTGGGATTTTCGCGTCGAAGCGACCAACGCCCTGAACAACGTAACGTTTCCGGGGTGGAACACGGTGGTCGGCAATGCTCAATTTGGGTTGCCGATGTCGAGCAATCCGATGCGGCGCACGCAGGTGTTGGGGAGGATGCGGTTTTGATGCGGATGGCAGCGTTGGCGATGGTGGCGGCGACACTCTGGGGCCAGGCGACGTTCCGCACGACGACGCAGTTGGTGGTGGAGACGGTCAGCGTCACTGACAAGAGCGGGCGGCCGATCACCGGGTTAACGGCGAAGGATTTCGTATTGACCGAAGACGGCGTGGCGCAGGAGATCAAGTTCTTTGAGTCCCAACGGCTGGCCGAGGCGGTGGCGGCACCGCCCGTCGAAGGCCGCGTGGAGGCGTTCGCTCGGCTGACCCGGGGCGACATTGCGGGGGGCGATGTGCGGCACCGGGATAAGCGGCTATTGGCCCTCTATTTCGACCTGACGGGGATGCCGGGGCCGGACCAGGTACGGGCTTTTCGTGCGGCGAAGACCTTTTTGCAACGGCAAATGACGGAGGCGGACGTGGTGGCCGTAATGGTGTTTCAGGGCGGAAGTGTGAGGGTGTTGCAGGACTTCACCGCGGACCGCGGACGGCTACTCCGCGTCGTCGAAACCCTGCTGGTGGGCGAGGATGAGAACGCGCCCGTCGATGCGGCCACGGCAGCGGACACCGGGGCGGCGTTCGGACAAAACGATGCCGAGTTCGACATCTTCTTCACGGATCGGCAGTTGTCGGCGCTCCAGACGGCGGCGGCGATGCTGGGCCGGTTGCAGGAAAAGAAGGCGCTGGTCTACTTCGCCAGCGGGTTGCGGTTGAACGGCACGAACAACCAGGCGCAGTTGCAGGCGACGATCAATGCGGCGGTACGGGCCGGGGTCGAG
>JANODS010001149.1:0-2002 GCA_031412835.1 Acidobacteriota bacterium
CAGAAACCGCATCACCCGCAATTGGCAGAATCGAATCGATAGACCCCTAGGCCTTGAAAATCCCCGCCCGCAGGGCGAAATCTTCCCTCTTCCACCAGTTTTTCACCCTCATCTTCACGCTGAACCAAAACACACCCTCGTCCTTACCAAGGGAAAAGAAGGGGGCACGGCGAGGTATGTCTAATGGGGAGAAGGGGTTGCCGGACTGGGCCGTGCATATGCGAATGCAGCACCTCGATATGGATCTTCCCGGGACGAGGCGGTTTCTGGAATCGGGTCATTCTGGACACGGCGCAGCAAGCTGGGCCACCGTATGTGTTAAGGAGTATCACGGTCCCATGCAAGGACATCTCAATTTGCTCATGCGCTACGTTCTGCCTATGCAGCAGCTTGGTCAGCTAGACGCATCAAATCGAGGCGGATTGCATCCACTAATGCCTTCCAACTCGCCTCAATTACATTATCTGAGACGCCTACGGTGGCCCAGTTTTGGTCGCGATCCCGCCATTCTATCAACACCCGAACCTTTGCATCCGTGCCTTTCTTGGAATCGATCACGCGAACTTTATAGTCGATTAGTTTGACTCTTGAGATCTCGGGATAGAGTCCAGAGAGACATTGCCGTAAGGCAAGATCAAGTGCGTTGAATGGGCCATTTCCTACAGCAGTTTCGGAGTGCAAACCGTCGGCTGTTCGAAGCGAGACGGTCGCGATTGTCGATGCCCTGTCGTCGCCGCTCCCCATCTTCGTCGCAACCTCAAAAGCTTCCAACTTGAAGAACTCCTTCCCGGGCTGGAGCGCCTCGCGCACGAGCAGTTCAAAGGTGCCCTCAGCGGCCTCGAGTTCGTACCCTTCGTATTCCAACTGTTTAATCTGCTCTAGTAATTGCTGGCGCTGTTCGTCGGTCAACCGAAGGTCAAGTCCCTGCTCTCTGAGCTTGTAAAAGACGTTTCCACGACCCGACATATCGCTGAGGAGAACTCGCTGTTGGTTGCCGACTAGATTCGGCGATATATGTTCGTATGTAGTGGGATCTTTCAGCACCGCACTGACATGGACTCCTCCCTTGTGTGCAAAAGCGCTCTTCCCAACGAAGGCTTGGTCGTTCCGCAAAGGGAGATTGGCGAGGTCGGCGACAAAATGGGCAACAGAAGTCAACCTTCTGAGTCCAGCTTCTCCAATAGTGACGTGGCCAAGTTTAAGCTCAAGGTTCGCGATAACAGAGATCAGGTTCGCGTTACCGCAACGCTCGCCATAACCATTAATGCAGCCCTGGACGTGAGCACAACCGGCCTCAACGGCCGAAAGGGTATTGGCGACGGCCAAGTCTGAGTCGTTGTGCGAATGAATGCCGATTACTCCCGAGAACTCCGACCGAATGTGACGAACTATCTCAGCGACATCGTACGGAACGGTTCCTCCATTCGTGTCACAAAGACACAAAACGTCGGCTCCCGCCTCCTCCGCTGCTCGGAGCGTTCTTATGGCGTATTCCGGGTTGTTTTTGTACCCGTCAAAAAAGTGCTCCGCGTCGTAGACGACCTCTCGCCCGTGACGTTTCAGAAAAGCAACAGTATTCGCGATTATCGTTAAGTTGTGATCCAAAGATATGCCAAGCACCCGACTGACGTGGAAATCCCAAGTCTTGCCAAAAATCGAAATAGTCGGTGTGTCCGCCCGAATCAACTCCCTTATAGAAGGGTCAGTATCGACTTCATGCTTTGCAAAGTGAGTGGCTCCAAAGGCGACTAATTTGGAATGCCGGAGTGATAGCTCGCTTTTGGCGCGAGCGAAAAACTCTTTGTCTTTGGGATTTGAACCGGGCCAACCTCCCTCGATGTAGTCAAGACCCAGGACATCCAACTCTCTGGCAATAGCTAGCTTGTCATCAACAGAGAAAGAAACTGACTCTCCCTGGGTGCCGTCGCGTAGAGTGGTGTCGAAGATTGTGATCTGCATAGGAGGTCGACCCGGTCGCTGCCTAGCCCTGCGGAATACCAGC
>JANODS010001150.1:0-4641 GCA_031412835.1 Acidobacteriota bacterium
GTTGAGCGAACCCTGAAAATTCCGTTCGATCATCACGCCCGCCTTGAGCGTATGCGCGCCCAGCGTCTTGGTCGTGTTGTTCGTAAGATTGAACGCATACAGCTTTTGGTAGAAGGGGAAGCGCCCTTCCATGAACAAGGTCGCCGGGTTCTGAATGCCGCCGAACGTGGCATTCGGAATAAAGTTCAGCGGGTTCGAAGACGGGAACAGTTGCCCTGCCGTGAACCCGACCGTGCTCCGTTGATTGGCCCGAATCGCGGCTTCGGAAGCGCTATTGCCTTCCGGACGGCGGGTCGCGCCCAAACTCATCTCGTTGATCAGCGTCGGCGAAAGCACCGCCGTGTAACGGAGAATGTAGCCGATACCCTGCAGCTGATACGACTTCTGCATCTGCTCCCAGTTCGCCGCCCCGGCGGTGAGAATGCCGACCGCTCCGTTCTGACGATCCAAGTAGGAAGCGTACGTGAACGCGAACTGATGGTTCGGCGTGAGGTTGTAGTCGATCCTGGCGTTCTCCATCCGGATCGGCGTTTCGTTCTCGGCCTGGAAAACGTAGTTGTAGCGCCCACCAGAGACGCTCCGGTCCAAAAAGTTCGGTTCCGGGAGCCGCCGTAGCAACGATAGGCCGCTCGGATTCAGCCGACTGGCGGGAACTTGATTGCCGGGGAACGGTTGGCCCGTCTGCGAATCGCGGATCGGGATCGGTCGGTTATTCAGGTCCACCGTCTGTGTGAAGTCCCCGCGCCTTTCAAGCAGCGTCGGCACCGTCAGTTGGGCGATCGGTCGGGGAACCGTCAGCGGCCAAAACTCCTGCGCCCAGAAGAAAAACAGTTTGTCGCGGTTCTTGTTGAACTTCCCCAGAGTCACCGGGCCGCCGACGTTGTAGTTCCACGTGTTGTAACGGTACCGCCCGCGGGATACGCCAAGCCGATTATTGAAAAAGTTGTTCGCGTTGAACTGTTCGTGGCGCTTGAAGTACGACACCAGGCCGTGGAAGTCCTTGCTGCCGGACTTGGTGATGAAGTTAATCGTGGCGCCCGAGGAACGCCCGTATTCGGCGGGATAGTTCGTCAGCAGAGCTTTGACTTCTTGTACGGAGTCCTGGCTTAAAACCACTCCGCTATTGAAGTTGTTACCGATCGGGTTGGTCGGCATCCCGTCGATCGTCACGGTATTGGTATTCCGGCGATTTCCCTGCACGCTAATGTCAAAGTTCCGGTCAATCCGCTCCGGGTCCCCTATCCCGCCTCGGTCTACGACGCCAGGCAGGAGACCAATCAAAGACATCGGATTGCGCCCCTTCGTAAGCAGGTTTTCCAACTGCGAACTCGTGATCACCCCGGAACGTTCGGAGCTGTTGAGCTGCACCGTAGGGCCGGAAGCTTCCACCGTGATCCTCTCCGTGGCGGCGCCTACGACCAGCGCCAATCGCCCCAGCGACAGCGTTTCGGTCGCCGAGAGCAAGATGCCGGTCTGCTGGAAACCCTTGAAGCCAGAAGCGCTGATATTGAGTGTGTAGGCTCCCGGCTGCAGGCTTCCGGCGACGAAATCCCCTTGTTCATTGGACTGAATCGTGCGGGAGGCACCGGTGGAAGTTTGGACTAGCTTGATCTCAGCCTTCACGACCGAGGCACCGGACGGGTCGATGACGGTACCCGTGATGGAGCCAGTAATCGTTTGGGCCGGTGCCGCGACCGTAAGAAGAAGCGAAATCGCCCACACTGTAGACAGGGTTCGAGCAAAAAGAATCATGGCCTGTAGTCTCCTTCAAGGATGTTCTGCAAACTTTGGCGCAACCGTCCAGGGACAGTTCGCCAGATCGTGAAGGGGAGCGAAGCAGCGGCGAAATGTTTCTGGAGCCAACAGAATGTAGAAAAATTAACTGTCTTAGGAATACATCTAGCGAGGTTTAATGTCAATGGAGGCCCGAGGGCTGCCGATTCCACTGACGGTATGATGGTCAAACCAACGATGCGCATAATCCTCTTCCTCTCCCTTCTGGCCAGCCTCTGCTCCGCCCAACCCGCCCCCGATCCCGCCTTCTCCCCCGAACGCCTCGCCCGCATTGGCGCGTTCCTCCAACAGTCCGTCGACCAAAGCAAAATCGCCGGAGCCGTCGCCCTCGTCCTGCACAACGGCAACCCCGTCTATGAACGCGCCGTCGGCTGGAGCGATAAAGAATCCGGTCGGCGCATGACCCCCAGCACCCTCTTCCGTATCGCCTCCCAAACCAAAGCCATCACCAGCGCCGCCATCATGGCCCTCGTCGAAGAAGGCAAAATCGGCCTCAAAGAACCCGTCGGCAACTTCATCCCGTCTTTCAAAAAAACCACCGTCGCCGTCAAAACCGACACCGGCATCGACCTCGTCCCCGCCAAGCGCGCCATCACCATCCAAGACCTTCTCACTCACACCGCCGGCATCTCCTACGGCGTCGACCCCCACGTCTCCGCGCTCTACCAAGCCCAGGGCCTCGGCCCCGCGGCTGGCAACGGCTGGTATACCGCCGATAAGGAAGAGCGAATCTGCCAGACCATGGAACGTCTTGGTGCCCTCCCCTTCGTCGCCCAACCCGGCGAGGCGTTCGTCTACGGCTACAACACCGACATCCTCGGCTGCGTCGTCGAAAAGGCCTCCGGCATGAGCCTCGCCGATTTCGTTCGGATCCGCATCACCGCCCCCCTCGGTCTCAAAGACACCCGCTTCTTCGTCCCCGCCGCCGAGCGCAATCGCCTCGCGACAGTCTACTCGACCGGCCAGGAAGGAGTCATCGTCCGCGCCCCGGAAGGTTCGAAAGGCCAGGGCGATTACGTCGATGGTCCCCGCGTCAGCTTCGCCGGTGGTGCCGGGCTCACCTCAACCGCCCGCGACTACGCCCGCTTTCTCGAGATGATCCGAAAAGGCGGAGCGCTCGGTGGCGTCCGCATCCTCGCCCCGCGAAGCGTGGATCTCATGACCACCAACCAATCCGGAGACCTTCATGCCAAATTCTCCGGCCCCGGTCTCGGCTTCGGCCTCGGCTTCCAAACCATTGACCGCTACGGGGCCAACGGCATGGCCAGCGTCGGCTCCTTCGGATGGGGAGGAGCCTACGGCACCAACTATCTAGTCGATCAAAAAAGTGGCCTCGTCCTCGTCCTCATGCTCCAACTCATGCCCAACGGCACAGACATCCAGCCAAAGTTCAACACCCTCGTCTACCAGGCCCTCCTGCAATAACCGCCCCTCCACCGCCGACGACTAACTTTCTTCTTGACTGTACTAGAAGACTAGTACAATATTGATTTAGATGCCAGCGGCCCCCCAACCCGTTCCCTTCCACTTCCGCCTCGACCTCGCGAGCGGCGTCCCCGTTTACCGTCAACTCATCGAACAAGTCCGCAACGGAATCGTCTTTCGTTCCCTCCGCCCCGGAGATCAACTCCCCACCGTCCGCCAAACCGCCGTCGATCTCTCCATCAACCCCAACACCGTCGTCCGCGCTTACCGCGAACTCGAAATCCTCGGCGTCATTCAAACCCACCAAGGCACCGGCACCTTCGTCAGCTCCCAAAAGATCGAACGCGATGACGTAGAACGCCAACGGCAACTCGATCAAATCGTCAGCGAATTCGTCGCCCGCGCCGGTGCCGCCGGGTTCGAAATCGAAGACATCCTTACCCGCCTCCAAGAGAGAAAATCCTCGTGAAAATAACACAAATCAACTCCACCATCAGCCCCTTCGGCACCGTACTGCTCGTCGCCTGCCTCGTCCTCGGCATCGCCACGACCGCCCTGCTCCGCTCCCCGTGGCCTCTAGCCTTCTTTCTCCCCGTTGGCTTCTATCTCCTCCTCGCCGCCCGCGTCGCCGACCAATGGGAACGCGTCGCCGTCCTCCGCCTCGGCCGCTTCCAAGGCATGCGCGGCCCCGGCATGTTCTGGATCATCCCGGTCATTGATTCCGTCAGCACCGCCGTCGATCAGCGCGTCCGCGTCGGCAACGTTAAAGCCGAATCCACCCTCACCCGCGACACCGTCCCCGTCGCCGTCGACGCCGTCTATTTCTGGGTCGTCTGGAACGCCGAAAAAGCCATCCTCGAAGTCGAAGACTTCGGCGAAGCCATCGCCATGGCCGCCCAAACCGCCCTCCGCGAATCCATCGGCCGCCACGAACTCGCCCAGATGATCACGGACCGCGAGTCCATCGGCGTCGAACTCCAAAAGACTCTCGACGAAAAAACGAACCCGTGGGGCATCACCATTCAGTCGGTCGAAGTCCGCGACGTCCAAATCCCGCAAGCCCTCGAAGACGCGATGTCCCGCGAAGCCCAAGCCGAACGCGAACGCCGCGCCCGTGTTATCTATGGCCAGGCCGAAACAGAAGCCGCCGAAAAGTTCGTCGCCGCGGCGAAGGTCTACGACGGCCACCCCGCCGCTCTCCACCTCCGTGCCATGAATATGCTCTACGAAGCGATGAAAGAGAAAGGCGCCATGGTCGTCGTCCCCTCTTCGGCCGTCGAAACCATGGGGTTCGGTGGGCAACTCGGTCTCACTTCCATGGCCAAGAACACGCAATGATAAACTCGGGAGCGAGTCTATGCTCCTGCTCGCCGCTGCCACCTTCATCGGCAGCCAAATGTGCCGCCCCTGCCACGCCACGGT
>JANODS010001151.1:0-3426 GCA_031412835.1 Acidobacteriota bacterium
CCACGACATCCACCTAACAAACCTCCGTCTCCATAACTTCGATCACTCCGCCACCACCCACGGCACCCTCCACCTCGAAGGCGTCGAACTCACCCGTCTCAACCTCTCCCAAACCACCTTCGGCTCCATCACCCTCAAAGACGTCCGCCTCTCCAACTGCGACCTCGCCAACCTCTCCACCCGCGGCCTCAACCTCACCCGCGTCGAATTCCACCACTGCCGCCTCACCGGCCTCTCCGCCGGCCAAGCCGACTGCCAACACGTCCTCCTCGCCGAATCCGACCTCCGCTACGCCCAGTTCCGCCTCTCCCGCTTCCAATCCGCCGAATTCGACACCTGCAACCTCGAAGAAGCCGACTTCCAAGGCACTGACCTCACCGGCACCATCTTCCGCCGCTGCAACCTCCACAACGCCGAAATGAACCGCGTCAAACTAGCCAACGCCGACCTCCGCGGCTCCAACGTCGACGGCCTCAACGTCTTCCCCGAAGGCCTCCGCGGAGCCACCGTCGACCCCGCCCAAGCCATGGTCTTCGCCCTTCTCCTCGGCATCCGTATCGAATAGCCCCCCACTGCATTAAAATAGAGAATTGACCAACCTATGTGCGGAATAGTCGGCTTCACCCATCAGGGCCGTCCCGCCTCCCCCGGCAGAATTGAAGCGGCCACCCAGTCCCTCCACCATCGTGGCCCCGATCAGTGGGGCGTCCACGTAGCCCCCGATGTCTCCCTCGGCGCCGTCCGCCTTCGCATCATCGATCTCGCCGGCGGCGAACAACCCATCTACTCCGCCGACCGCGACACCGTCATCGTCTTCAACGGCGAGATCTACAACTACCGCGAACTCCGCGCCGAACTCGCCGCCCTCGGCCATCAATTCCAAACCCACTCCGACACCGAGGTCGTCCTCCAAGGCTTCCTCGCCTGGGACACCGCCGTCTTCGCCCGCCTCCGCGGCATGTTCGGCGTCGCTTTATACACATCCTCCCGCCAACGCCTAGTCCTCGCCCGCGACCGCATGGGCATCAAACCCCTCTACCTCTGCCGCCACCAGGGCGAACTCTACTTCGGCTCCGAACTCAAAGCCATTCTCGCCCACCCCGAAATCCCCCGCCGCCTCTCCCGCCCCGGCCTCAACGCCTTCCTCCAATGCAACTACATCCCCCAACCCTTCACCCTCATTGAAGGCATAGAAAAGCTCGCCCCCGGCCACCTCCTCGAATGGCAAAACGGCCGCGAGCACGTCGAACCGTACTGGCAACTCCGCTTCAACCCCGACCCCCATCTAACTCTCGCCGACGCCAAAGTCCAACTCAACACGCTTCTAACCGACTCCGTCCGCGAACACCTCATCGCCGACGTCCCCCTCGGCATCTGGGCCTCCGGAGGCGTTGACTCCACCACCGTCCTCCACTACGCCGCCGAAGTCGCCTCCGGCCGCCTGAAGACCTTCTCCGTCTCCTTCGCCGGCCGCACCTTCGACGAAAGCCCCTGGTTCCGCGAAGTCGCCCAGAAGTACGCAACCGACCACCACGAGTTCGACTGCAACCCCTCCGAAGACCTTGCCGACGCCGTCAACCAGTTCGCCTACTTCTCCGACGAACCCTCCGCCGACGCCGGCGCCCTCCCCGTCTGGTACCTCTCCCGCATGACCCGCCAACACGTCACCGTCGCCCTCTCCGGCGAAGGTGCCGACGAACTCTTCGGCGGCTATTACACCTACCTCGCCGACGACTACGCCCGCCAACTCCGCCCCTTCCCCGGCAAAGGCCTAGCTCTCTCCTTAGCCAACGCCCTCCTCCCCGTCTCCGACGAAAAAATCAGCTTCGAGTACAAGGTCAAACGCTTCCTCAAAGGCTCCCTCGAAGACCCCCTCTCCGCCCATCTCTTCTGGAACGGAACGTTCACGGCCTCGGAACGCCAAGCCCTCCTCGCCGATGGCCGCTTCGCCCCCCTCCACGCCCCACCGCCCTACTCCGACTTCATGGAACTCGACCAGCACTGGTACCTCCCCGACGACATCCTCTACAAGTGCGACCGCATGTCCATGGCCCACTCCCTCGAAGTCCGCCCTCCCTTCCTTGATCACCGCATCGTCGAATTCGCCGCCCGCCTCCCCCGCTCCCTCAAAGTCAACGGCAGCCAACTCAAATACCTCCTCCGCCAGCTCATGCGCGGCAAAATCCCCGACTCCGTCCTCGACCGAAAAAAGGAAGGCTTCGATATCCCCGCCCACGACTGGTTCCGCACCGTCCTCCGCCCCCTCGTCGAAGACACCCTCCGCCCCGCCAACCCCCTCTTCCGCCCCGGCGCCATTGACCGCATCCTCGACGACCACTTCAATCGTCGAGCCAACTACGGCTACCACATCTGGGGCCTTCTCACCCTCGCTCTCTGGATCAAACGATGGAACGTCGATACCAACTTATAGTCCTCCTCGTAGCCGCGATCATCTACCTCGGCTGCGTCATCAGCCCCCCCGGCCTCATGGACGATGTCGACGCTGTCCAAGCCCAAATCGCCGCCAATATGCTAACCAGCGGCGACTGGGTCACCGCCCGCCTCAACGGAGTCGCCTACCTAGAGAAATCCCCCCTCATCTACTGGTCCATGGCCGCCAGCTTCGCCCTCTTCGGCATCCACGATTGGGCCGCCCGCCTCCCCCTCGCCCTCAGCGTCATCTTCCTCTGCTGGCTCACGGCACGCTTTGCGCGCTGGGCCTTCGACGAACTCACCGGCCTCTACGCCGGCCTCATTCTCTCCACCTGCATCGGTCTCTGGCTCTTCACGCGCATCCAGATTCCCGACGCCATGCTCACCGCCACCATCGCCCTAGCGCTTTGGGCCTTCCTCCGCGCCATGGAAGGCGAGCGCCGCTGGGCTTACCTTATGTGGGCCGCCATGGCCACCGGCCTGCTTCTAAAAGGGCTCATCGCCATGGTCTTCCCCGTCGGAGCCATCCTCCTCTGGCTTACTCTAACTCGAAACTGGCCCGAATGGCGCAAGCTCTCCCCCTTCGCCGGCGTCGCGATAATCATCGGAATCGCCGCCCCCTGGCACCTCGCCGCCGCCCTCGCCAACCCGCCCTTCCTCGACCTCACCATGCACTCCACCCCCGGCGAATACCACGGCTTCACCTGGTTCTACTTCCTCAACGAACACGTCTTCCGCTTCCTCAACATGCGCTGGCCCCGCGACTACAACACCGTTCCCCGCCCCCTCTTCTGGATCTTTCACTTACTCTGGCTCTTCCCCTGGTCCGCCTTCTTCCCCGGCCTCGCAACCCTATCCTTTCGAGGCGAAGAACGAGCCCACCGCACCCGTATCTTAGCCCTCTGCTTCACCGGATTCCTTCTGACGATCTTCACCCTCTCCACCACGCATGAGTACTATTAGATGCCCTCATAAACCGACCTAGCACTCCTC
>JANODS010001152.1:0-3067 GCA_031412835.1 Acidobacteriota bacterium
TCCTTTGTCGTCGCGGCGCCCGATCCGGCCCGCCTGTCGATCGACCGTACCAACATCAACTACTCCTTCCTCGCGAATGCGGAGCCGCTGGCCGAGGCGGTTCTGGTGAAGAATTTGGGCGGTGGCACCGTGCCCTACACGGCGGCGGTCCGCACCTTCTCGGGTGGCAACTGGCTGGCGGTGTCCCCGGGGTCGGGCCGAGTCTCCGCGGCCCTGCCCCAATCGTTGAGCCTTACGGCCAACCCGAAGGGTTTGGCACCGGGAACGTATACGGCGAACCTTACGGTGTCCGGTCCTCCTTCCGCGCCGGTGGTCACTCCGATTGTGATGACGGTCGTCGCGCCGAGTCCTCGCATCCGGCTTTCGCAGAGCGGACTGTCTTTCACGGCGGTCGCGGGTTCAGCTTCCTCGGCTCCGCAGGAGATCCTGATTCTCAACTCCGGGGCCGGAGCCCTCAATTGGACCGCTACCGCGTCGACCCTCTCCGGCGGTTCGTCGTGGATCTCGCTTGACGCGGCTTCCGGTCAGATTCCCGACACCCCTGGGGCCTTCTCTCGACTTCGCATCGGGGTCGACGGCGCGGCGTTGCGCCCGGGCGATTATTATGCGCGGGTCGATATACGGTCTCCCGGAATTCCCAACTCCCCGCAAACGATCACAGCGGTCCTGAGCGTTCTGGCCGCTGGTACGACTCCCGGTCCGCAGATCCAGCCTTCGAGCTTGATCTTTTCAAGCCCGGCGGGGGAGAGTCCCGGCTCTCAGACGATCACCGTTTCGAACCTTACGGGGACACCGTTCGCCTATGCCATTACTTCGTCCTATGCGGAAGCGCCGTCGAACTGGCTGCAGTTCGCTCCGGCCAACGCCGTCGTTCTAGCCGGCAGGCCGGCGCAGATCGTCGTCCAGCCGGACTTCCGGTCGCTGAAGCCGGGCGTATCGGAAGCGACCTTACACCTCGCGTTCGACGACGGGAAGGTGGGTTCGGTGGCCATTACGGCGATCGCTTCTGATCCGGCCGATGCGGTGAAAGACCGGGCGTTGACCGCGTGTACGCCGACGAAACTGACTACGACCGTGATCTCTCCGCAGCCGAGCTTCAATGCAACCGTTGGCCAGTCGGTGCCGTTCGAAGTGCAACTGACCGACAGTTGTGGGGTCGCCGTCACCGCCGCCGACTTTTATGCGACGCTTTCGAATCGCGACCCGGATCTGAAGTTTAACCATACAACGCAGGGGCGATGGACGTCCGCTTGGGTGCCGCAGATTCGCGTCGGCGAAGCGCGGGTGAAGATTTCCATGACGGCACTGTATGCGCGATCAACCGGAGCGACGGTCGTGGGCGGTGCTGACGTCTCCGCGAGTCTGGCCCCCGCCAATTCCACGTTGCCGATTGTGCCACCCGGATCGGTTCGCAACGGTGCCAGTTTTGAACCGTTCCAGGTGGTGGCTCCTGGCTCGTTCATCTCGATCTTCGGGGTTCGTCTGGCGGACGGGGCGTCCGAGGGCCAGGCTCCTTTCCCCACCTCCCTGGCGGGCACAGAGGTTTCTCTGGGGGATAGTAAGCTTCCGCTTTCCTTCACGAGGGGTGACCAGATCAACGCGATCGTCCCGTTTGGCCTGCCGCTGAACTCCCAGCTTCAGCTTCTCGTCAAGCGGGGCGATGCGCTGTCCTTTGGGGAATCGCTTTCGATCGCTTCGGTCCAACCCGCCATCTTCACGCAGCAGCAGACGGGGGTTGGCCAGGGCGCAATTGTCAACGGGGTTTCCAACGTGCTGGCCGATGCGGCGAACCCGGTGAGGGCAGGGGACGTAATTTCGATCTACTGCACCGGCCTCGGCGACGTATCGCCGGCGGTTTCCGCTGGCCAGCCCGCTTCGCTGACGGTGCTTTCTCGCACGGCTCAGCCGGTGATTGTGACCATTGGCGGGCAGAATGCCGCGGTGACTTTCGCGGGCCTCGCCCCTGGTTACGCAGGGCTGTATCAGGTGAACGCGGTGATTCCGGTCGGGCTTCCGGCGAACAACGCTACGCCGATTACGATGACTATTGGGGGGCAAGGGTCGCCGGCGGCGGTGACTCTGGCTGTCCGTTAGGCGGGCGTGAATAAGAGCAGGTCGAGGCTGAAGGTGACGCGGGTGGCGGTGGGCGGGGTGGATTGGAGGGGGCGGTAGATGGCGAGGAGGATGTCGAGGACGGAGGCGGGGTCGAGGTCGGCGGTGGTGATGACGCGCTGGTGGGTGACGAGGGTGAAGGCGGGGCGGAAGGTTTCGACGGTGCGTTCGACGCGGTCGCGGGTGGCGCCGCGGAGTTCGACGAAGTCTTCGGGGGCGGGGATGGCGACGAGGAGGCGGCCGTCGGGGCGGAGGACGCGGCGGAATTCGGGGGCGTTCATGCGGGCGGTGATGGAGAGGACGAGGGAGAAGGTCGCGTCGGCGAAGGGGATTTGGCGGTCGGCGTTGGCGACGATCCATTGGCACCCGGGGTAGCGGCGGGCGGCGGCATCGACGGCGGGGACGGAGATGTCGACGCCGTGGGCTTGGCAGGTAGACCGCTGGGCGAGGGAGCCGAGGTAGAAGCCGTCGCCGCAGCCGGCATCGAGGACGATGTCTTGAGCGGTGGGGGCGGCGAGGGTGGCGATGGCTTCGAGGAGGGGGGCGGTGAAACCACGGTCGTGGAGGCGGCGGCGGGCGGCGACGGCGGCGGCGGTGTCGCCGGGGTTTTTCGAGCGGCGGTCTTGGGGTTGGAGAAGGTTGGTGTAGCCGGTGCGGGCGACGTCGAAGGAGTGGCCGCGGGGGCAGAGGAGGCGGCGGTCCGCGGGGGCGAGGGCCTGTTGGCAGTCGCGGACGGGGCAGATAAGCATTGACCTGAGTTTAGCGAATGGGGTGGGGTATGATTCGTTGTGATGCAGGCTTTAGTCATTGGCGGAACGCGGAATTTGGGGCCGGGGATTGTGCGGGAGTTGGTGGAGAAGGGGTTTCATGTGACCGTTTTTCACCGGGGGCAGACGGTGGCGGAGTTGCCGGAGGGGGTGGTGCGGGTGCTGGGGGATCGGCGAAGCGAGGCGGA
>JANODS010001153.1:0-1551 GCA_031412835.1 Acidobacteriota bacterium
TCGACGACAATCCCGCCCAGCAGAACGCCCTCCTCCGCGAAAAGTCGTATCACCCCTCCGACTACCCCCACGTCCTCACGTTCTCACTTGTCTACAACGTTCCGTTCCAGAGCCAAAACCGAGGCGTCAACTTCCTGCTGAAAGGCTGGCAGTTAGCCACCGTCAATAGCTACAGCTCCGGTGCCCGGCTTTTCCCCACCACCTCCAACCCGCTGCCCTACTTCAACCTCGGCTTGCGGCCCAACGTCGTCTCCTCGAACGTCCGGTCGGACATCTCGATGAGCGACTATGATCCGAACGATCCAGCGAAAAACAGCTACCTCCTCCGCTCGGCCTTTGGCCCCCCCGCCGCCGGCCAGTTGAGCACCGCCGCCCGCGCGTTGGAGGTTCGTGGCCCCGGTCGACTCGACGAAAGCTTTGCCTTCATGAAGCAAAACAAAATCGCCGAACGGATCACCACCCAGTTCCGTGTCGAAATCCAAAATCCGCTCAACCGCGTCGTCTTCGCCAATCCCATCACCGATTACACCAACGCGGCCTTCGGGCGGATCAACTCAACCCAGATCGGTCCCCGCAACGTCCAGGTCGGTCTCAAGCTGATCTTCTAACGCAGCCGCTTCGCGAACAGGTCGCGCCAATACTCGGCTCGACCTGGTTCGATTTCCGCCATCAAAACATAAGCATCCTGCAGCATCGGCTCCAGCGCCATCGCCTCCTGCGCCTGCGCCTTGGCCTGCGTCCGATTCCCCGCCGCCAAGTACGCCGCCGCCAAATTCAGCCGGCGAGTGCTATTCCTCGGATCCGCCTCCACCGCCAGTGTAAAGCTCGCCACCGCCAGCGCCGCCCGGTCCGCCCGCAGGTAGATCAACCCCATCGCATCGTTCACCGCCGCATCCCCCGGCACGTCCTTGAGCAGAGCGTACGCCTTCTCCAACTGTCCCGTTCCCGCGTAAGCCAGCCCCAACCCGCGCGACCGTAAAGCCCCCGTCGGCGCCCGCCAGGCCCGCAGGTCCGTGCTGCGTTCCAGCAACACCTTCGGCACTCCCGGTTTCCGAATTCGATGGTCCGTATAAGCCGTATGCCCGCCGTCCACCGAATCCGTGCGCGGCATGTGGCAGGTCGTGCAAGCATCGCCGTGCGGCTTCGTCTGCCCGTGGCAGCTCAAGCATTTCGCTTGGTGCTGAGCAATCGCATCGGCCGACTCCCGATGCGGGTCGTGGCACGTCGCGCACCACAGTTTTCCGCCCGAAGCAATCGAGCACCGCGAGATCGCCAACTGCTCGGAATGCGACACTACCTTGATCCGATCCGTACTCGTTGGAACCGCCTGCACATACACCGAAAAGACATCCTCCAACGCTTGCCCCGGGCGGAAGTCGCTGAACTGCTTTCCTGGGTTGGTCACCCGCGCCGAACCCGAAAGGTGGCATTGCTCGCAAACACTGTCCCGTGCCGCCTGCCCCAGCCGCTTGGGGTTTACGATGTTCGCCCGCGCAGGCTTCGCCACATGGCTGCTCCCGTCGCCATGGCACCGCGCACAGGTGATCCCCG
>JANODS010001154.1:0-1515 GCA_031412835.1 Acidobacteriota bacterium
GCCGGTGCTCTACAAAGTCAACGATCGCTCCATCGCCTGTAAACACCAGGAACTCGGCAGCTATATCTTCACCTTCGACGAACCCACCGCCCAGCTGTTCACGGAAAACAACGGCGACAACGAACGGCTCTGGGGCGGCACTAACTCCGGCTACGTCAAAAGTGCCTTTCATCGCTATCTGATCGACGGCCAAACCGAAGCGGTCAACCCCGCCCTCTCCGGCACCAAAGCCGCTGGGGTGTTCCACTTCACGCTCGGCCCCGGCGAATCCCACACTGTTCTCTCCCGCCTTACCGGCCTCAGAGATGACGCCGATCTGCCACCTCCCATCTACATCGACGAGGTATTCGACCAACGTCGCGCCGAAGCGGATCGTTTCTACAACGGCGTCCAAAGCGTCCCCCTCACCGCCGATGGAACCCGCATCTTTCGCCAAGCCATGGCCGGCCTGCTCTGGACGAAACAGTACTATCACTTCGTCATCGAAGACTGGCTGAAAGGCGACCCCACCACCCCACCGCCCCCCGAATCGCGGAAGTCCGGTCGTAACAAGGAATGGGCCCACTTATTCAACGACGACATCATCTCCATGCCCGACAAATGGGAGTATCCCTGGTACGCCGCCTGGGATTCAGCCTTCCACATGATCCCCATGGCGATGATCGACCCCGGCTTCGCCAAGGGCCAATTGAAGCTCTTCCTCCGCGAATGGTACATGCATCCCAACGGCCAGATGCCGGCCTACGAATGGGCCTTCGGCGACGTCAATCCGCCCGTCCACGCTTGGGCCGTCCATCGCGTCTTTCAAATCGACCGCCGCCTGACGGGCAAACCTGATTTTGCGTTCCTCGAACGCTGCTTTCACAAGCTGCTGATGAACTTCACCTGGTGGGTCAACCGTAAGGACGCCGCCGGCAATAACGTCTTCGAAGGCGGCTTCCTCGGCCTAGATAATATCGGCGTCTTTGACCGCTCCGCTCCGCTCCCCACCGGCGGCATCATCGAGCAATCCGACGGCACCAGTTGGATGGCCATGTACTGCCTCAACATGCTGACCCTCGCCCTCGACCTGTCCGAACACAATCGCGCCTACGAGGACATCGCCAGCAAGTTCTTCGAGCATTTTCTGTACATCGCCAGCGCCATGAATAGGCCCGGCAAAGATAGCCTTTGGGACGAGCAGGACGGCTTTTACTACGACCTCCTCCGAGTCCCGGACCGCGAACCGTTCCGCATGCGCATCCGCAGCATGGTCGGCCTGATTCCCCTGTTCGCCGTCACCACCATCGACGCGACGCAGATCGCCAACCTCCATGGATTCCGCCACCGGATGCAATGGTTCATGCGCCATCGCCCCGACCTTTGCCACAACGTCGCCTCGCTCTTTGAACGCGGCCAACAAGAACGAGTCCTCCTCTCGGTTGTCACCCCGGACAAGCTCCGCCGCATCCTCCGCCGCATGGTCGACCCCAACGAGTTCCTCTCCGACTTTGGCGTCCGAGCCTTGTCGAAGTT
>JANODS010001155.1:0-10508 GCA_031412835.1 Acidobacteriota bacterium
ATCCCCGCCGACTACATCGCCCTCTGCGGCAAGCCCACCAAGTGGAATACCCATGCGCCCATGAGCCTGATGTGGGAAATCAACGCCGACGGCCACGTCGCGGGGGCTCCCAAAGACGCCTTCTTCAAGTCCGGTGGAGGCGGCCACGGGGTGGTCGTCATCCCCTCGCTGGACATGGTGATCTACAAGATGTCCGGCGACGACAGCCAGTACAACCCAGCCCGCACGGGCCTAAAGCAGGACTACGTTTACGATGGTTCCCGCGACAGTTGGAAGCCCGCGGCGCGCAGCCAGTTCAGCGACGGGCCCATCGGCACCGACGACGGCCTGCGCCGTGTTCTCGAGATGGTCGTTGCCGCCGTGAATGATTGATATTCTGTAATCTAGCCCATGCGCTTCCTTCTCACCGCCCTCGTCTTATTCCTCGGCTCCGTCCTCGCCGCCGATGCGCCAAAGAAGCCGACGGCGAAGATGCCCGTGGTGCCTCCGATGGCCAAGCGGCCAAAGCTATGGTCCCTGCAACCCCTAGTGCGGCCCGCTGTCCCGGTCGGACCCGCGACCAACCCGATCGACGCCTTCGTTCAGAGCTTATACACGGCCAAGAAACTAACCCCAGTCGCCTCGGCTGACCAGCGAACGCTCCTCCGCCGCGTCTTCATGGACCTGATCGGGATCCCGCCCACTCCTGCCGAGCAGGACGCCTACCTCAACGACCAATCGCCGGACGCCTACGAGAAGCTAATCGACCGGCTCCTGGCCAGCGAACAGTACGGCGTCCGCTATGGCCGCCACTGGCTCGACGTCCTCCGCTACGCCGACGCCGAAGAGCGCATGTACGCAGCCCCAGGCATCCATTACTGGCGCGACTGGGTAGTCGACTCGATCAATGCCGACGTCCCCTATGACCAGTTCGTACGAGCCCAGTTGACCGGCTATCGGACCACCGAGCGCACGACGTTGCAAAACGTCGGCCGCCGCACGCCGGTGGAGCGCCGCCCGGACGATCTCTTCGCCCTGGGCTTTCTCGCCCGCGGTGCCGTGAACCGGGACAGTAAGGAGCTGGGCGAGCTCCAAATCTCCGCCGTGGAGACCGTATCGACCGCGTTCCTCGGGATGACCGTCGGTTGCGCCAAGTGCCACGACCACATGTTCGATCCGATCCGCCAGAAGGATTTCTACGCCATGAAGGCGCTGTTTGATCCGCTCGTGATCAAGAAGCAGACCCTGGCCTCCCCGGCGGAGTTGGTCGTCTATGGGAAGCAGTTGGGGGATTACGAAAAGCTCCGGCTTGCCGCCGAAGCCCCGGTTAACGCGGTCATCGAGCCGTACCGCGCGAAACTCTACGCCGACCGCGTGGCCATGCTGCCGGTCGAGGTGCGCGCTGTCATCAACAAGCCGGATAAGGCCCGGACCCCGGCAGAGCAGAAGATCGCCGACGACTACTTCCCCGTCCTGCGCATCGACTCCGACAAGATCGAAGAGGTCATGTCGGACGCCGACAAGAAGCTCTACAAAGACCTTCGCGCCAAGCTGAACCAGGTCACCGGCGCGACCCGCCGCAACATGGTGAAGGATCTCCCGGCCTTTTGGACCGTTGAGACCGACCACGGCCTTGAGCGGGAGAAGAGTTACGTGCTGACGAGCGGCGACCCGGAGCGGCCGGAGAAAGCGAACCCGGTCGAACCCGGATGGCCCTTCTACACTGGTGAAAAGGACTTCCGCGAAGGCCGCGTCGAAGCCTTCTCCGATTGGCTCACCGGCCCCGATAATCCCCTGTTTGCTCGCGTGGCCGTGAACCGCCTTTGGCAGTGGCACTTCGGCGAAGGCCTTCAAAAAGCATCGAGCGATTTCGGCCTGATGGGCGGTCGCCCGGCCAGCCAGCCGTTGCTCGATTGGCTCGCGACGGAGTTCATCGCGCGCGGCTACAGCCAGAAGTCGATGCATAAGCTGATGATGACTTCGAACGCCTACCGGCTGAGTAGCTCCGGCGACAAAGAGCTGATGAAGAAAAACTTGGTGGCCGATCCTTCCAGCCGGTTTCTCTGGAGCTTCCGTCTGAAACGCCTCGAAGCCGAGCCAATCTGGGACTCGATTCTAACCGCCGCCGGCAACCTCGACACGAGCCTGGGCGGCCCGTCCTTCGACATCGAAAGCCGCGCGCCCCAAGGCCGTCGCGGACCCGCGATGCCCGAAACCAAAATGAACCGGCGTGGGGCCTACATCGTCCGTGGATTCTCGACGAGCCGCGAGGTCGTGCCGAACTTCCTCCAGTCGTTCGACGTCGATGACGGCCGCGCCCCCTGCCCCGTGCGAACCCAGACCGTCACAGCGCCCCAAGGGTTGTTCTTGATGAACAGTCCCGAGATTGAAAAGGCCAGCACGATGTTCGCGGATCGCTTGAAAAAGGAAGCGGAGGGAGAGATCAGCAAAGCCGTCGACCTCGGCTATCGCATCACGCTTAGCCGCCCCCCGTCGCCGAAAGAAAAGGACGACGCGTTGAGCTACGTCGGCTCGGACGCGGCGCGCCTGAAGAGCCTCGCTTGGCTCCTGTTCAACCTGGACGAATTCCTCTACGTGCAATGACCACCCGACGCCACTTATTCCACCAGTCCATGGGAGCGCTGCTAGGCGGCGCAATCGGCTCTCTTTGGGCCGATGAGGGCAAGCTTGACGCCCGTCTGCCCAGCGGCAAAAAGGCTGACGCGGTCATCTTCCTTTTCATGTGCGGCGGCGTCAGTCACATCGACACGTTCGACCCAAAAGGCAACAAGCATGCCGGCAAGCTGATCGATGCCATCGGGTTTGGAGACAACGTGGCCGAGATGAAACGCCCGGTCATTCCGTGTCTGCGCACGTTCAAGAACTACGGCAAATCCGGCATCCCCGTCTCCGATTGGTTCCCCCACGTCGGGGGCGTCATCGACGATATCGCGGTCGTCCGCTCCCTCTATTGCCAGGAAGGGAACCACTTCCCGGCGGTGATCGAAACGCAGACCGGCCACCGCGGTCGGGCGTTTGATAACCCCTCGTTTGGCAGTTGGGTCTCCTACGCGCTAGGCTCTGGCAACAAGAACCTGCCGACCTATGTGAACGTCGGTCGGGCCTCTTCGCCGGTCCAGTTAACGGGCGGCTACCTCGGTGCCACCTTCGCCGCCACGCCGTTTCAGGCCGGTCCGGTACCTATTCCGAATCTGAAACCACCGGCCAGCAGCAACGCCGCGGAGCGTGATCAGCAGATGGCCGCGCTGGCGCGTTTGAACCAGGAGTTTCGAGAACGCCATGCGCTAAACACGGACATTGCCGCGCGGATCGACTCCTACGAACTCGCGGCCCGCATGCAGCTCAGCGCACCCGGAATCGTGGACCTATCGAAGGAACCCCAGCACGTCCAGGAACTCTACGGCATCGGCACGAAGCCAACCGATGAGTTCGGCCGCCAACTGCTGATGGCCCGGCGCCTCGTCGAGAACGGCGTCCGCTTCGTGCAGATCTGCCACGCCGGTGGAGGCAATGGCAGTTGGGACGCGCATGGCGATATGAAGAGCCATGAGCCCCTTTGCCGAGCCGTCGATAAGCCCATCGCCGGGCTGATCTCGGACCTGAAGCAGCGCGGGATGTTAGAGCGTACCCTGGTCGTCTTTACGAGCGAATTCGGCCGCAGCCCCTGGTCGCAAAACACGACCGGCCGCGACCACAATCCGAAGGGCTACAGCTCCTGGTTCGCCGGCGGCGGCATCAAGGGCGGAACGGTCCATGGGGCGACGGACGAGTACGGTTACCGAGCCATCGAGAGCCCGCACTACTACAGCGATCTCCACGCGACGATCCTGAAACAGCTAGGCCTGGATCACAAGAAAATGCAGTTCCGGGCGCTGGGCCGGAACTTCCATTTGGTCGAAGAAGGGCACGGTCCAATCGAACAGATCATCGCCTAGGCCGGGCCGATTCCAGGTTTTGCCGGAATGCGGGTTCGGCTGGCGCGAGCTTGACGGCGGTTTCAAATGCCGCGACAGCGGCGAGTCGTTCGCCTTGGGCGAGCAGCACTTGGCCGAGGGCGTTGAACACCGGCGCTTCGGTGGGCTGTAGCTTTGCCGCCACCTCCAGACTGGCCCGCGCATCGGCCAGACGGTTCGCGTTCTGCTCCACTAACCCAAGCAGATAGTGGTAGAGCCAAGTCGCCGGGCTGATACTGATCGCGGCTTGCACGTACTCGCGGGCGACGTCGTTGCGCCGCAGATCGAAGTTCAGACCGGCCAGGCGGAACAGCAGCGTGGCGTCGTTTGGCTTGGCTTCACGGGCTAGCTCCAGCCGCGCCGCCGCGCTCTCCAAGTCGCCCGCCTGGAGCAGCACGCGGGCCTCGTCCACCCAGCCCGCCGCCTTGCGCTGTAGCTCGATGTTGTCTTTCTCCTTCTTGGTCAGCTCGGAGAACTTGGCCAGTGCCGCCCTGCGTTCCGGCGCTTTACTGAGTCCGCCAAAGGCCCGCGCGAGCTGATAGAAGACCTGCGGCTCGTTCTGACCGCCCGAGGTTGATGCCAGCTCCAACTCCGCCCGGGCTTCGTCAAACTGGCCCAGTCGATTCAGTGCCGAGCCGAGCAGAAAGTGTCCTTCGTAAGCCCGGGGCAGCACTTGCACGGCCCGGCGCAAAAGCGGTATGGCGGCTTCATTGTCGCCCGCGCGGGCTAACAGATTGCCCAGTCCGGCCAGGGCGGGGAAGTAGTCCGGCTGCAGCTCCAGCGCCCGCCGAAAGCCCTTCTCGGCGGCCTCCCGCTTGCCGTTGGCAGCGTAGACTCCCGCTAGATCGGCGTGGGCATCCAACATGGCCGGGGCCGCCAGGACGAGCGTCTCTAGCAGCGGCAGCGCCTTGGTGTGCAGGCCATTCTGCAGGTAGAGGTTGGAGCCCGCCCGCAGCGCCAAAACGTTGTTCGGCTCGACCTTCAGCAGCTCCAGCAGGGCGGCGAGAGCCTCGCCGCCATTGCCTCGCTCGGCGTGGATGTTAGCGATCACTAGGTGCGCACGCACCATCTTTGGGTCGCACTGGACGGCGGCCCGAAGCGAGATCAGAGCCTGCGCCAGATCCTTACGCTGGTACTCGTCCATCCCCGCGGAGAAAGACTGCCCGCAGTCCGGAGCCGCCAACGCCAGGGCCAGAAATAACAGAATCATTGGCCGTATCGCGTAGCCCCGGTTACGCCCTTTCCTTCGGTGATGGTGACGATCTGTCCGCCCTTTAAGACGCCGATGGTTTCGAGTGCTCCGCCTAGCCATTGCACTTCGACGGCCCGCGCCTCGCTGCCAGAGCCGAGGCCAAATTGCAGCCGGAGGTCGCTCTGCGACAGAAACGTGGAGCCGGAGCGGACCTCTCCCATTAGCGTCCTTTGTCCAACTCGGATCCGAGCCACCGCACCGATGCCGCTGCGGTTCGAGCGCTGCCCGACGAGTCGCAGCGTCAGTGACTGGCCGGTGGTCGCGGTGTTGTGGAGCAGGCTGGGGCGTTCGTTCATGTTGCTGATCAAGAGGTCGGCTCGGCCGTCGTTGTCGTAGTCGCCGATAGCCAAGCCTCGGGCTGAAGTCTTCTCCATCACGGCCGCGCCTGCCTCCTTCGATAGGTCGCTGAACTTGCCCAGTCCCCCGTTGCGATAGAGTAGCCGCTGCTGGCGGTAGCCGCCTGACTTTACGCCCGGATAGACATGGCCGTTCACCATAAAGATGTCCGGCCAGCCATCGTTGTCGTAGTCGACGAACGCCGCGCCCCAACCCAGGAACTGCGAGTGCAGGCCCAGGCCGGCCTGCACGGTCGCCTCCGAAAAGCTGCCGTCGCGATTGTTGCGATAAAGGTTCGGCAGGTCGTCGATGAAATTCGTCTTGACGAGGTCCGGCCAGCCGTCGCCATCGTAGTCCGCGACGGCCGTGCCCATGCCTGCTTGCTCGCGACCATCTTCGCTGAGGGCGACGCCGCTTTCAAGCGCGGTTTCTTCGAAGGTGCCGTTGTGCTTGTTGTGATACAGCAAGCTGGCCTGAGAATCGACGGCCACATAGATGTCCGGCCAGCCGTCACGGTCGTAGTCCAGCGTCGTTACCGAGAGGCCGTAGCGGGGCCCGGGCGCTTCGATCCCCGCCATCTTCGAGACGTCCACGAAGCGAATGCGGTCCGGGGCCGACTCGTTGTGCCAGAGCTGGTTCAGCGCTGGCTTCAAGCCCTGGGGCCCGCACATTACCTTCTCGTCCTTCCACTGGCAGGCCTTGGGGCCATCGGGCCGTGGCGTCGTCTTCAGGTCAAAGTCGACGTAGTTCGCCACCATCAGGTCTAGCCTGCCATCGCGGTCGAAATCGACGAACGCGCAGCCGGTGCCCCAGTGCCGGGCTTGGTTCGGCGGGGTCACGTCTTCGAAGCTTCCATCGCCACGGTTGCGGTACATCACGTCGTTGCCCCAGTAGGTGACGTAGAGATCGACGAAGCCGTCGTTGTCGATGTCGCCGGTGCAAACGCCTTGCCCCCAGCCGGCTTTAGCGAGACCGGCCTTCTTGGTGACGTCCTCAAAGGTGCGATTGCCCTTGTTCCGGTAGAGGCGGTTGATAGGCTCTTTGCCGAGCGCGAAACCGTCAAGTTTCGAGGCGGTCACCGCGAAAATATCGAGCAGGCCGTCGTTGTCGAAATCGAGAAACGCGACGCCGGTGCCTAGTGTTTCCACGATGTAGTTCTTCTGGAGCTCGTCCCCGCAGACGAAGATATCGTTCAGCCCGGCGCGCGAGCCCTCCTCGACAAAGTACGGTCCGGACGTGGCCAAAGCGAGTAGGAACAGCGGTCTCACGGTACCGATTCCTTGGCGACAAAGATCTGGTTCGCGGGGACGTTCTTCCAGGTCTGGACGATGCCGCTGGGCCAGCGAATCTCGAGGAGCTTCACCGCGCGTTCGCGTCCGAGGCCGAAGTGCACCCGCTTGTCGTGCGCTGACAGGTAGCTGCCTGCCGTGGATACGAAGCCGAATTGCTCGCGGCCGGAGGCGGTCTGGATTCGGATGGCGGCTCCGATGCCGTCGCTGTTGCTCTTCGTGCCGACCGTGTCGATCAGCAGCCAGCCGTGCTCGGCGGCACCATTGCGAAACACGCGCGGCGGGCCGTTGTTGGCGGAGACGACGATGTCCACGGCGCCGTCGTTGTTGAGGTCCCCAAAGGCCGCGCCGCGCCCGGCCATCTCGCCTTGGAAGGGGGGGCCGGCCTTCGCCGAGACATTGGAGAATGTCCCGCCCTCGTTGCGGAGCAGAAGGGGAGTTTCGCGATATCGGAGCCCGGGTTGGGTGAGCTCGATATTGTCCATCACGTGGCCTTGGGCGACGAAAACGTCCTTCCAGCCATCGTTGTCGAAGTCGAGGAATTTCGTGCCCCAGCCCGAATGGAGCTTGCTGGCCGCCGCTATCCCGCTGGCTGCCGAGACGTATTGCAAGAGCCCTTTGCTGTTCCGGAAGAGGGCGTAACCTTGATTGGCCAGCGCATTGACGAACACGTCCGGAATGCCGTCGTTGTCGTAGTCGGCTACGTCCACGCCCATACCCGCGAAGACGTTGCCATCCTCGTCGTAGGCGGCACCCAGCGCGAGGCCGATCTCTTCGAAAGTCCCGTCCCGCTTGTTGCGGAACACCTGCTGGGGAAAGCTATCGTTGGCGACAAAGATGTCCGGCCAGCCATCGCGATCAAGGTCGCCGAACGCGACGCCGAGGCCCTTGCCAGGGGCGTTCGCGATGCCCGCTTTCGCGCCTACGTCTTCAAATCTGCAGCCGCCTAGGCCACGATAAAGCAGGTGCGTCACCGGGTTGAATTCGTTGGGGTGGCAATAAGCTTGGGGTTCGCCGCAACGCTTGTTCTTGCCATAGTCCCAGTCCAGATAGCGGGCGACGAACAGATCCAAATTCCCGTCCCGGTCATAGTCGATGAAGCCCGCGCTGGTCGACCATCCAGCGCCCTTGACGCCGGCCTTGGCGGTGACGTCCTCGAACACCGCTCCGCCTTGATTGCGGTACAGCGTGTTGCCGGCCAAAGCAGTCACAAAGAGGTCTGCTCGACCGTCGTTATCGCAGTCGCCAACGGCCGCTCCTTGGCCGTAGCCGTTGCCGCGGAGTCCGGCGGTTTCGGTGATGTCCTTAAACGTCCCATCGCCCTCGTTGTGATAGAGCCGATTCCAGAAGGCTGGATCGCTTTTTTCGGCGCGATCAGTGGCGGTCATGCCGCTGCTGAGCGCTGCTCCATTGACGAAGAAAAGGTCGAGCCTGCCATCGCCATCGGCGTCGATCATCGCTACCCCGCCGCCCATTGCTTCGACCAAATACTTGGCCGAAGTCTTACTGGCGGCAGAGACGAAAACGATCTTGGACAAGGCGGTGGCATCCCAAAATGCGACCGGGGGCGACGCACTACTCATCGCCAGCCAAAGTGCCAGGAAAGGTCGCACTCTCCTAGCTTGCTATCAAACAGGGGGAAACGCAATTCGTGGCCATGGTGGTATCCCTTCGACGGGCCAACTGGTGGGCTTGACCGGGATGAGTGGGGCTAGATGCTTTCATTTATTCGGAGCCGGTGGTGGTTGTGCGTGAGAGGGTCGGAGGGCCTTGATCGTTTCCAGCACGAGGAGCGGGATCGTGCCCAGGCCGAACAAAACTAGACCGTCCAGCCAGGGGATGGGCGGGGTCTTCAGGAAGCCGCCGAGTAGGGAGTTGTGTTGGCTCCAGAGCTGAAGGGCAAACGAGAGCGCGACGACCACGACCAGGTTTCGATTCGAGAAGAAGTCGACTCGCCAGATGGGCTTGACTTCGCTTCGTACGCCGAAGGAGCGTAGGAGCTCGGCGTAGACCAAGACAGTGAAAGCGGCGGCGCGGGCCACTTCGACGGTGCTGCTGCTGAGGGTGTACAGGAAGGCGGCGAAGGAGACGCCGGCCGTTAAGACTCCGGTGAGTAACATCCGGCGGAGGAAGCCGCGGTCGGTGATGCTTTCGGAGCGGAGACGGGGACGGCGTTTCATGAGTTCGGGGTCAATCGGGTCGGCGGCGAGGCAGAGGGCCGGCAAGCCGTCGGTGACCAAGTTGATCCAGAGCAGATGGATTGGCAGGAGGGGCGCAGGGTAGCCGAGGGCGACCGCGATGGTCATGAGGAGCAGTTCGCCGGTGTTGCCGGCAAGGAGGAATTCGAGGGTTTTTCGGATGTTCTGGTAGATGCCGCGACCTTCCTCGACGGCGGCGACAATGGTGGCGAAGTTGTCGTCGGTGATGATCATGTCGGCGGCCTGTTTGGTGACCTCGGTGCCGGCGATTCCCATGGCGATTCCGATGTCGGCACCGTTGATGGCGGGGGCATCGTTGACGCCATCGCCGGTCATGGCGACGACGGCGTCGCCTGCCTTGAGGGCGCGGACGATGCGGAGTTTATGGGCGGCGGTAACGCGGGCGTAGACGGGGATTTCCGCTGCTCGTTTCGAGAGAGCGTCTTCGGACAGTTGGTCCAAATCGAGTCCAGAGACGGCCGGTTCGCCGGCGCCGATGCCGAGTTCCTTGGCGATGGCGGCGGCGGTATGGGGATGGTCTCCGGTGATCATGACGACGCGGATTCCCGCGGCTTGGCAGGTGGCGATGGCGGCTTTGGCTTCGGGGCGGGGCGGGTCGTGCATGCCCGTCAGGCCGACGAAGACGAGGTTTTGCTCGACGGCTTCGGCGGTGAACCCTTCAGGGGGAGGGGCATCGAGATCGCGGTAGGCGGAGCCGAGAACGCGAAGGGCTTGTTCGGCCATCACGGTGATTTGCCCGAGGATTTGCTGGCGGTCCGCATCGGACAGAGGCTGGATGCCGGTGGCGGTGTAGAGCTGCGAGCAGCGTTCGAGCAGCGAGTCCGGCGCGCCGTTGATGAAGGCGCGGAGCTGTTGGTTCGGCATCTGGCGGATGACGGTGCTGCGTTTGCGGTCGGAGTCAAAGGGGATTTCGTGGCGCTTCGGGAGTTCGCGATTGAGGCGATCAAGGTCGCCGCCCGCTTTGATTCCAGCGCGGAGGAGGGCGACTTCGGTGGGGTCGCCGACGACGTTGGGCGTGAGACGGGCGTTGTTGCAGCCGAGGAGGACGGTGGAGAGTTCGCGGAGCGGGTCGGTAGGTGCCAGGGCTTCGTCCGAGAGCGGGTAGGTTTGGCCGGCGACGTAGAGGGAGCGGGCGGTCATTGTGCCGACGGTGAGGGTGCCGGTTTTGTCGGTACAGATGACGCTGGTGGAACCGAGGGTTTCGACGGCGGCGAGTTTGCGAACGAGAGCCCGGCGACGGGCCATGCGGGAGACGCCGAGCGACAGGGCGACGGTGACCACAGCGGGGAGACCTTCAGGGACGGCAGCGACGGCGAGGCTGACGGAGGTCATAAACAGTTCGAGGAACGATGAGCCTCGAAGCAGGCCGAGGGCGAAGATGAGGACGACTACGCCGAGGGCGGCCCAGACGAGGATGCGCCCGACGGCGTCGAGCTTCTTCTGGAGCGGGGTACCTTGA
>JANODS010001156.1:0-5771 GCA_031412835.1 Acidobacteriota bacterium
CGGGATTTCTTATTTGTGGATGACGGGGCGCGTGCGGTGGCGGCGCTGGCATGGGCGGAGCGCGGCGGTATCTACCATCTGGGCCCCGACGAAGCGGCCGCGGTGGGACGAGTCGCCGATATTCTGGCGCGGTTGAGCGGAGGGACGGTCCAATCCCGGGAAGAGCCGGTGCAAGGCATTCCGAGCATTCACGTCAACAGCGGAAAGTTGCGGGCTGCGACGGGTTGGCGGCCGCGGTTTACGCTCGAAGAGGGCTTGGCGAAGACGTGGGAGGCGGCGCATGCGGCTGGGCATTAACGGCTGGCGCATTCATGGAAACCGGACGGGCGTCGGCCGGTATTTGCTGAATATTGTTCGTTGCTGGACTCCGGATTTCACGCGCGACACGTTCGATCAGATTCGATTCTATTCTCATCTGCCGCTCGACCGGCGAGACATCCCACTGCCCAGCCACATCCGGCACGAAAAACTAACTCCGGCGATGCGGATGTTGTTTTGGGAGAATCTTCGGCTGGGACCCGCGGTGGACGATGAGGTGCTGTGGTGTCCGTCGTTTTCGCGGCCGTACTTCACGCGGGCGAAGACGGTGGTTACCGTCTATGAGGCGACACTGGCGCTGTACCCGGAATATTTTCCGCGCAACCACTTCTTCGCGCGACCGTCGATTTATATCCCGATTTATCGATGGAGCGCACAGAACGCAACGCTCGTGCTAACCACGACGCAAGCGGCGAAGCAAGACATCATGAAGGCCTACGGGGTGCCGGAGGATCGAATTCGGCTGGCACCGTTGGCACCGGCACCGGAGTTCGTGCCGATCCGGGATCAGGCGGCGTTGCGGGGGATCCGGGAGAAGTATTGGGGTGCTGACGTTCCGTTCTTTCTATTCGTGGGAAAGTTGACGCCTCGGCGGAATGTGCCGATGCTGATGGAGGCCTTTGCCCGGTTGAAGCAGGCGCATCGGCTGCCGCATCGGTTACTGGTGGCTGGGATGAACACGACCGGGATCGATTTGGCGGCGCACGCGAAGGCGCTGGGGATTACGAGCGATTTCCTCCACACCGGCTATGTGCCGAATGAAGACCTGCTGCTGCTTTACAACGCGAGCGATTGCTTTGTGCTGCCTTACGCGTACGAGGCGCTATCGCTAACGACGATGGAGGCGCAGGCGGTGGGCGTGCCGGTAATTACAACGGATGTGCCGGGGCTGCGGGAGACAACGGGAGGGCACGCGCTATTGCTGCGGGAGGCGGCGGTGGAACCGTTGGTGGAGGCGATGCTGAGGATTGCCCAAGACCGGCAGTTGCACCGGGAGTTGTCGGAGATTGGGCCGGAATACATGAAGCAGTACTCGTGGGACCGGACGGCACGGGCGACCTTGACAACGTTGTGGGAAGCGGCGAATTTATGAAAGCGTGGGTGACGGGCGGAGCAGGATTCCTGGGGTCCCATGTCGCCGACGCGCTCGTGGCCAGGGGCGACGAGGTCACCCTTGTCGACGACTGGCGGATACAAGCCGCTTGCGCGCTGGGTTACCGGCCCCAGATCGGTCTGCGGGACGATTTTCAGGACACGATAGAGTGGTACCTTCGGAGCGGTCGTGACTAAGGTGACGGTGAGTATCGTGGTGCCGGTGTTTAACGGCGAGGAGGAGCTGGAGAAGTGCCTGGCGGGCATTGGCGCGTCGGCCATGGTGCCGCTGGAGACCATTGTCGTGGACGATGGGTCGACGGACGGGTCGCGGGCGGTGGCGGAACGGTTCGGCGCGAGGGTGCTGGGGACCGGGGGCCGGTGCGGCCCGGCGAAAGCGCGAAATCTGGGCGCGCGGGAGGCAAAGGGAGATGTTTTGTTTTTCCTGGATGCCGATGTGGTCGCGCAGCCAGACTCGATCGGTCGGGTCGAGGCGGCCTTCAGCTCCGATGATGGGCTAGACGCGTTGATCGGATCCTACGATGACGATCCGGCGGAGCGCGATCTTATCAGCCAGTACAAGAACCTGATGCACTGCTATACCCATCAGACCGGGCACGAGCAGGCATCGACTTTTTGGAGCGGCTGCGGGGCGATCCGGCGCGAGGTGTTCGTCGCCCACAGCGGCTTTGACGAGACCTACGGGCGGCCGGCGATTGAGGATATCGAGCTGGGTTATCGACTGGTCCAGACGAACCGGCGAATGATACTCGATAAGCAGTTGCGGGTGAAACATTTGAAGCGGTGGACGTTCTGGAATCTGCTGAAGACCGAAATTCTCGATCGGGGTATTCCATGGACTGAATTGATTCTGCGAGACCGCAATATGCCAAACGATCTGAACCTGCGGGTGAGTCAGCGGGTCAGCGTGGCGCTAGCGTTTCTATCAGTAGGTTTTGCGCTGCTGCTCACCGTCTACTGGCGCGGGTATTTTCTCACGCCGGTGTTCGCGCTGCTCCTGTTCGGGATGGGACGTTACTGGGTGGACAGCGACGGCGCGGTCCGCGGGCGCAAGGCGTTTTTCGGAATGACGGCCTGTTTTGGGTTGCTAGTGGCGCTGGCTTGGTGGCATCACATGCTGGGAGTCATTCCGCCCGTTGTTCTCGGGTACGTTTTGCCATTTCTGCGGCATCGGTATGCCTACGCCGCTAGCGTGCGGGCTAAGGTGGCTTCGCTGACGACGGTTCTGTTTGCGGCGGTCTCGGTGTTGATGATTTTGACCTATCTACCGGGGAGCGCGCTTCTGGCCGTGCTCATTCTAGTGTTGATCTCGCTGGTCATCTTGAACAATCAGTTCTACGTGTTTCTGGCGGCGCGGCGGGGGCGGGCCTTTGCAGTGGCGGCTGTGCCATTCCACCTGCTCTATCACTTCTGCAATGGGATCTCCTTTGTCGTGGGGCTATCGCGCCACAGTTGGCGGAGTTGGAAGCGGCGGAGCTCGGCCCCGGTAGCGGGACGGTAGAGTGGGGCTCGCCGTGATCGTCACCGCGTATCGCTCAGCGGAGACGCTACGGGCGTGTGTGGAAAGGCTGCGGGAGGATCCGGAGGTGACTCAGATCCTGGTTGCGGATTGCTCGGAGACGGCACCATCGCTGCCAGTGCCCGTGCGTCGGTTTGCCACGCCGACGGCGATGCCGGTGATGCGCTGGGCATTGTTAGATCAAGTGAGGGAGCCGGTGGTGGCTTGTCTGGAAGGGCGGTGCGTACCGGACCGAGGATGGGGAGCGGCGATTTTGCAGTCCCACGCGGAGCACCCGGATGCGGCGGGAATTGGTGGCGCGGTAGATGTGGAAGAGGCGGCCGGGTGGCTGGATCGGGTGGTTTGGTTCTGTGAGTATGCGGCGTTTGCGCCGCCGCTGGCCGACGCGCCGGCCAGGGATATCAGCGGCGCTCACCTCAGCTACAAGACGGCGGCACTCCGTGCAGAGAGGGATTTGCTGGAGGCGGGAGCGTGGGAGACGCTGTTGCATTTGCGGTGGCGGGCAAAAGGGGTAGAGTTACGGACGACGGGGGCGCGAGTCGGGTTTCGCAACGGGATGCGGGGCTGGGATTTTCTGCGGCAGCGCTTTCAATATGGCCGCGGATACGCGGCGGCGCGCTGCCGAACGGCGCACCGGCTGGCGCTGGGATTGATGACGCCGGCCCTGCCGTTCGTGTTGACTTATCGAACCGCGCGGGCAGCCGGGCGGAGCGGCGGGTTCCTGGTTTGCTTGCCGGGCATATTCTTCTTTCACACGATCTGGAGCGCCGGAGAGTTGTTAGGCTATTGGTTTGGGGATTCCAAAGATCAGCACATCTATTAAACCGCTGGAAATCGGGATCGATGGGGGAACCTGGAGCAATCGCCGCGGTTATGGACGGTTTCTGCGGGAATTACTGCCGGAGGTGGTGCGGTTACGCCCCGAGTGGCGGTTTAAGGTGTTCCTGGACCGTGCGCAGATCGATACAATCGGGGCACCAAACTTGCAGTGGATTTCGGCGGACACGAAGCGCGGGGTGAGCGAGAGCGCGGCGGCGGACAGCTCGCGGAGCGCCTCCGATTTGTTGCGGATGAGCCGGGCGGTGGGGCGGGAATCGCTGGACTTGCTTTTCTTTCCGACGGTGTATTCGTACTTTCCTGTTCTGCGGCGGCTGCCGGTAGTTTTGGGGATTCACGACACGATGGCCGACCGATTTCCGCAGTGGGCGTTTGCGGGGAAGAAACAAGAGTTGCTGTGGCGCGCCAAGGTGCGGTTGGCGATCGCGCAGGCGACGCGGATCGTTACCGTGTCCGAGTATTCGCGGGCCACAATCGCCAATCATTTTTGCATCGATCCAGCGCGAATGGCCGTGATCTCGGAGGCAGCGGCGGGGGTTTTTGCTTGGCGGCCGGAGCCGGAAGAGGAGACGATTCTGGCGGTGGGCGGACTGAGTCCGAACAAGAATCTGAGCCTCTTGATCCGCACGCTCGCGTTCCTGCGGCAGAGTCGTCCGGGGCTGCGCCTCGTGCTGGTCGGGGACTATGAGAAAGACGGCTTTCGCGGGTGTTATGACGAGTTGCGGCGAGAGGCCGAGGCTTGTGGGGTAAGCGAAGTGGTCGAGTTCACTGGCTTCCTTACGGATGAGGCGTTGGCGTCGCAGTACAACCGCTGCGCGGTGTTTGCGATGCCGTCGATTGAGGAAGGTTTCGGGCTGCCGCTGGTGGAGGCGATGTCGTGCGGAAACGCCTGCGTGGTGTCGAGAGGGCATGCGTTGGAGGAGGTGGGGGGAGATGCCGTGGTGCTGGCCGATCCACAGTCGACCGAGGATTGGGCGAGGGTGGTGGGGCGCCTGCTCGACGATCCAGTGCGCCGGGCGGAACTGCGGGAGAAGGCGCGAAGGCGGGCGGCGACGTTCACGTGGGAGCGGGGCGCGCGGACGCTCGTGACGTTGTTTGAAGGGCTGGTGCGACGGTGAAACTGTCGATCGTTATTCCGGTCCGGCGCGCAACGAAGACGCTGGCCGAGTGTGTGACGAGCATGCGAACGACCTGCAACGGCCTGGATGCCGAGGTGATCGTGGCCTATGCAACGGCTGACAAGACGGCCCGGCTGGCGGCGCAGCTTTCCGGGGTGCGGTTGGTGCGCGCCGAGGGGCGGCGGTCGGTACCGCAACTGCGGCGGGATGGAGTGGAGGCGGCGCAGGGCGAATATGTCTTGATTACTGAAGACCACTGCATCGCGAGAGACGATTGGGCGCGGACGCTGCTGCAAGCGGCCGAGGCGCACCCGGCAAGCGGGTGGGGCGGGCCCGTACGGAATGGACGGAGAAGCTGGCTGGGTTGGGCGCACTATTTCACCCGGTATACGGCGTTCTTGCCGCCGGGGCAAGCGGGATATACGCGTCACTTGCCGGGCAACAATGCGCTGTACCGACGCGAAGACTTGGCGGCGCTGTCCGAAGAGTGGCGCGGTGGGTTTTGGGAGGCGGAGCTTAACGAAGTGCTGGTGCGGGAGCGAGGGCCGTTCTGGTATGTGCCGGAGGCAGTCGTCGATCAGCGCCAGATGCGCGGATTGCTCGAGTATGTTTCGCTCCGGTACCGGCATGGGCGCTGTTATGGGGCGCGACGAGGACAACCCCATTCGGCGGTGTTTTTCTTCGTCGCGGCGCTGTTGTTTGTGCGCGGCTTGCGGGCGGCCGTGCGTTCCGGGAAGGCCCTGCGGTTTGGCGTGGTCGCACCCCTGCTGGTCGTCTACTACTTCGCGTGGGCGGCGGGGGAGATGGTGGGCTATCTCGCGGGCGCGGGCGATAGTTGCAGTGACACGGATTGAAGATGGACTTCG
>JANODS010001157.1:0-2310 GCA_031412835.1 Acidobacteriota bacterium
TGCGACGAATTCACCCGATTCGTCGTCTGGTCAAACGATATCGTATTCCCCGGCGCCGTCCCCTTCGTCTGCGCCTGCCCCCATCGATTCCCAAATCCATCATAATCCCAGCTTAATCCCCAGGCCGTCGAAGTCGTCTCCGCCGTCAAAAGCCGGTTCAGATTGTCATAGGAATACTGCACCGTCTCCCCACTCTGTAGATTCTTCCGGGCCAGAATCCGCCCATCATTATTCGCGCTCCCCGTATTGGTAAACTCATACTCCAAGTCCATCGCCACCGTCGCCCCCTGCACCGTCCTCTGCTTAGTCATCTGCAGCCTCGAGTTATAAGTCCGAGTCTCCGCCAAATAAACATCCGCAAAGTTCTGCACTCCCGCGAACGAATTCAGCGTCAACAGCTCCCCCGCCGTCCCGTAACTAACCCCATTCACCCAAGCCCGGTTAATCCAACTGCTCCCATCCCACCACTCCTGCGTCATCCCGTTCGGCCGCGCCATCGCGTCGTAACTCATCACCCAGGGCTTCGCCTCGTCCGGATACTTCGTCGAAGCCAGTTTCCCCTCGCCGTCGAAGGCGTACACAATGTCCTTACTCACCACCGACATCCCCCGCGTAATCCTCACCCGCTTCGTCAGCACCGCCCCGGCGGAGTTATACGAATACAACTCGTCAATCCTGCCCCCGCGTTGCGAATTGCAACCCATCGAAATCGCCGCCACCCGACCCTGCAAGTTCGCTCCAGAGAAGCTGCCGTCAACGCTCTGGCTCCCATACTGATAGCTGACCTTCGCGCAGAGATCCTCGGTCGTATCCGAAGCCCCCGTAAACTTCCGCACAAACTCCGGCTGCCCCGCCGCCGTGTACTCCCACTTCACCCGCTGCCCCTTCGAATCCGTCTTCTGCAGAGTCGAACCGTCCGCGTTATACGTGTAACTCACCGTTCCACTCTCCGGATGCGTCACGGACAAAAGCCGTCCTCCCGTATCATAACTGAACGTCCGCGTCTGCGTCACCGTCCCCGAATTCGCCTTGTTCGGCCGAGGCATCGTCACCGTCGTCAGCTTCCCAAACATCGAATACGCATACGTCGTCACGAAGTCCGCACCGTTCCCCGGCCCCGGAAAAGGCTCCGTCACCTTCACTAAATTCCCCAGCGAATCGTTCTCAAACTTCTTCCATTTGCCCTTCGGATCAATCGTCTTCACCGTCGTCCCGCCGTACTCATAGCTTGTAAACCCAGCGTTTCCCGGCGGAGGAGTCACCTTCACGGTTCTCCCGAGGGCGTCGTATTCATAGATCGTTTTCTGACTATCGACGGGAGTGACCGTCGGCGCAACGGGTAGCGACACCTTCCATACTTTGCCGATGGGCGAGCAGGCGCAGGGGGTCGTCTCCGTCACCACTTTGCTGATGGGCGTCTCCGTGGATCCGACCTTGTAGCCACTCACAACTTCCATCGTCCGCCCAAACCCATCGAACACCGTCTTCGTCCATCGGAAGTTCGGCGAAAGCCCCGTCGTCACTTTATGCCAACTGGCCCCCATCGCCTGCCCCAACCCATACTCATGGTTGATCACCTGCCCACTCGGCAGCGTCCGCGACGTCTCCCGCTTCATCCCGTCCCACCCAAACGTCGAAGTAGCCCCATTCGGCCCCGTATTCTGCGTCAAGTTCAGTGCCCCGTCAAAAGAAGGGGAACTCGTCAACCCGCCCGCCGTCATCGCCGACGGCACCGCAAAGTTCTTCGCCGAATCGGCTGTGATGTCTACTTGGTGCCCGTACCCGTCCAACGCCTTATTCACCACCCCGCCCGTCGAATGGCTCATACACTGCTGTTGTCCGGTCGCCGACACCGTCCGGGTCACATTCCCCCGAACATACATTGCTATTCCAAAGTTGGCGGAATCATGAACCGTTGCATTGGGCATGTCCGTCAGCGACGGAGCCGGATAGATATTCTGGTTCCCGCAAACCGCCTGACCATACTGGTCGTAAAAGTTCGTCACCACGTCCACGGCCGCTGTTCCCGGTCGACTCAGCCGCACGGTTGTCACAAGATTCCGAATATGCCGAGCCAGGTAATTCGCCCCGGTCGCATAAAAATATTCGTACTGGCGAGCCACAGTCCCCACCGCTCCAAAAGCCGACTCGGTCCGCACAGTCAGATTCCCATCGTTATTGATCGTTTGGGCGGTGCGTCGCACTTTGGCATCCGCATGGCCGGGGTCTAGGGTTTCATCGACGTAGGCTACATAAGGATTGCTGTTAGCGGTAAGGGCCCAAGCGATCGATTTGCTGCTGATATCGGCC
>JANODS010001158.1:0-5442 GCA_031412835.1 Acidobacteriota bacterium
CATTGCTCACGACATGCGGGAGAGCTTCAGCGACCAGCCCGACCTGACGCCCTATGCGAGCGTCGAACCCGTCCAGTCGCTTTTCGATACGAACCCAACTCTGAAGGGGCTGAAGGGCCCGGCCCGCCAGGCTGCCCTCGCTTCGGCCAAAATGCGTTGGGACGTCCCGGATGCGGTGCCAACCGAGAAATTGAATCGGATCGTTTGGGGCCAGATCCGCGGCTGGAAGACGCCTTATCCGCAGCCTAAGAACGCCGTTTTCGCCCCGATTACATTGGACACCGACGACGACGATGATAATGACGATGACGACGATAAACGCCGTAAGCGCTAGCGTGATTTGCTGCTTCGCGCTGTCCGCTCAGCCGGAGACTTACCACGGCGCCTACGACCCAACGCAGCCTGCCGTATTCGAAGCGGCCCCGAATCGGCTTCTAATGCAGGCGATTGCGGGGCGTCCGCCCGGCGACGCGCTGGATGTAGGCATGGGCAGCGGTCGCAATGCGCTCGCGCTGGCCGAACGCGGCTGGCGCGTCACCGGCTTCGACATCGCTACGGCGGGCATCGCCCAAGCGAAGTCCGCCGCGGCGGCCCGCAAGCTGCCGCTGGTGGCCTTGATCGCCAATGACGCCCATTTCGAGTACGGGGAAGCGAAATGGGATCTGGTCGTCCTGACCTATCAGCCTTTCCGCCACCTTCTCGACCGGGTGATCCGTAGTCTACGGCCGGGCGGGTTGCTCGTCATTGAAAACTTCCACGAAGAGACCGCTCGTTACCGTCTGCTTGATCGACCTTCCGCCGTGGCCACGAACGAACTCTTGAAAAGCGTCGCAGGGCTTCGGGTGCTGCGCTATGAGGATATTCTCGCCGCGCCCGATTGGGGCGTTGAATTCCCGGTCAATCGCCTCGTGCGCTTGGTCGCGGAGAAGCCGCGGCCCCCGGCCATGGACTGCGATTGGAAGGGCGATCCGAAGCCAGCGGGTGCCGAGGTGATGTGGGGAGCGCTTCGCCTGCGTTGCGTTGCCGACCATTGGGAGCGCCAGAAATGAAAAACGGCGGCGGGAGCTGTGGGCCCCCGCCGCCGTTGGTTGGACTCAGTAACTGTCAGCCGTTAGGGGATGACGGTCGCCGAGATGGTGATGGTTCCGGTTGCCGCGCCAGTCGCGCCCGGGGCAATCGTACCGTCCGTGGCGGTGACGACGACACTGTAAGTGCCGGCGGCCGTGCCGTTGGTGGAGGAGACTACACCGGTCGTGCTGTTGACCGTGAAGCCCGCAGTCGCCGTAGCGTAGGTGATGGTGCCGGTTCCGCCGGTAGCGGTGATCGTGCGAACCGGTCCACCAACTCCGTCAGAAGGAGTCAGCGGGTTGGTCGCGGTCATCAGCAGCGCGTGGTTGAGCGAGAAGCTGACCGAGCCGGTTACCGGGCTGGCCGTAGTCGCGTCCGTTCCGGTTACCGTGATCGAGTAGACACCGGCAGGGGTGAGGGCGGTGACGCCTACCACTCCGCTGCTGGCTCCAACCGTCATGCCGGTCGGCAGCGAGCTAGGCGTCGTGATGGCGTAGGTATAGGGGAACAATCCGCCCGTCGCTGTTACCGTGGTCAAGGTCGCATTCGCCGTGCCAAAGGTTCCAGAGAAAGGTGACGTACCGGTTGCGCCAAGGAACAGGCCACCCGCCACGGTTACCGTGAAGGATACCGAACCCGTGACCGGAACGTTGGCCGAGTCGGTGGCGGTCACCGTCACCAGGTACGTGCCGGAGGTGTTCGCCGCCGGGGTGCCCGCAATGGCGCCGGTCGCCGTATTGAAGGTTAACCCAGCCGGTAGCAAGCCTGAGGTGAGAGCGAACAGATAGGGCGAAGTTCCTTCGCTGGCCAATACCAGATTGTTCGAACTCGCCCAAGCGACGCCGACCGTTCCAGTCAAGCCGCCACCGGTCGGAGGACGCACCCGCAACCGCGGAGTCACCCAGATGCTGACGCCAGTCTGGCTGGTCCGGCTATTGGCCGTAATCACCACCGGCAGTTGCGCCGGTGCGGTCAAGGTGGCAATCGAGGTGCCAGCCGTGTTGGTGAACGCCGCGGCTCCGTTGATCGGCAGTTTCGCGTTGATCTGGTAAAGACCAGCGATCCCGTCCGGAACGAACCCGGCATAGGTTACGACTGCCGCTCGTCCGCCGATGGTCACCGACGGGCTGTTGGCAGAGCCGGTGGCGATACAAGGAACGAGACGATCCGTGTTCAGCAAGGCGCTTTGCATGATCGATCCGTCAATCGAGGCTAGCGTTGAGCTCGCCGCCGCGTTCAACGAAGTCAGAAAGCTGGAGGTCGATACGCAGTCGGTACCCCAGGTTGGATTGCCCGTCGTACCCACGCTCGCGTTGTCAGCACCGGCGCTCGGCGAGCCAAGCCCAGTCAGATACAACTGGATCGTGTCGGAGGTTCCGCCGCTCACCGCGCCAACATTGGTCCGCACCGAAGCGGGATTGGCGGCCGTGATGACGGCCCATTTCGAGTCGAGCACCGCGCCGTCACCTTGGCCATTCGAACCCACCGTGAACATGCCCGGGTTAGTTGCCGCGATGGTCACTCCGAAGGGAGCGCTCGTCTTCATGGTCGCGCCAGTGGCGTAACCGAAGCTGACCACCATGTCTACGTCCGTGCCAATGTTGGCCGTAACAGCAGCCGGAACCATGACGTTAATCTGGTTATTCGTGGCAAACAGAATCGGCGCGGTCGCGATGACGACCGGTGTCGAAGCCTGTGTTTGGAAGGTAACCACCAGGTTCCGCTGGGTCGCCCCCGGCGCATCCGGACTGATCGTCCTTGGATAGGTCAACGTCGTCGCATCGGCCGTGCCGTACAGCACTTGAGAGCTGCTGCAACCCGTTCCACCCGAGGTACAGAAGTTCGTGCCGAAGATCGAGATCATGTCGTAAGGCGCGATGGTTTGCAGAGCCGGCGGATTCACCTGGAGATAAGCCGAGGCGCTCGTCACCGCTTGTACAATCGGGTTGTTCCCGATCGACAAGGTGGCTTGGCCGGAGGGCGTACTGCAAACTCCGTTCACCGGGTTGCAGATACCAATCACAACGGAACCGCCCGCGCCAGTCGGCGAGAACGGCAGCGCCGGATCCGCCACTGCCGGAACGATGATCGTCAGGATGATGTTGGATCCATTCACGACCGTCGAAGTGATGTTTGTATTCGTCACGAGAACACCGGTCGACACGATGCCAACCTTCGTCCGCAACGTCGGGTCGGTACCGGTGATGAAGCCGGAACCCGTCAAAACCGCCGTAAACGTAGTGCCCGATGCCGCCGTCGGCAGACTCGCCGGGCTGATGCCGCTCATGGTCGCCCCGGCCGATTGCACGGTTACGTTGATGGTCACCACGATCGTCTGCGCCGGGCTGCCCCAGGTCAGCGTCGCTGTGCCCGTCAACACGTTTCCAGGAACCGCCGAAGCAAACAACAGTTGATCGAAAGTCACCGGAATCGGCGTTCCGAAGCTGTAGGCCAACCCACTTTGCAGGCTGCTGGACACAATCGGAGCCAACTTACCGCCCGTCACCAAGGTGTAAGGGATCGGAGAATCGCTCGATACGGCCGTAATGAGCAGCGTCGGCAAGGCTTGCCCGACCACCCAACTGATGTTCCGCGTCGTTCCTTCCGATACCGTCAACTTCGGGGCCGGATTGTTTACCGAAAGGGTAACCGGCAGCGTTAGATCGCCAAAATTAGCTACCTTCAATCGTACGGTCGCGCTGTAAGTGCCCGCCGCAAGCGTGTCGGCCACCGTGGTCGAGCTAAACCGCAGACTCCGCGGTGCCGATCCGTTCACCGAATCGACCGTCAGCCAAATCGGCAGCGTCGTCGTGTCCACCGTAAAGAACGGTGTCCCGGAGGAGGCACCGATAACAACATCCGCCCGGCCCGCCGTTCCAGAACCCTTCACGTAGGTCAAGGCGGCCGAGGTCGGCAACGCCGTCAACGGCGTCGGCGCAATCACGCGCAACGTCACCGGAATCACTTTGTTCGGGGCCGGAGCGTTCAACAACGTAATCGTCGTCGAGTTCGTCGTCCCAACGGCGAAACCGCCGCACCCGGCGGTCGCCACCGCGCTGATGGAAGCCGGTGTCGTGGCGTTCGCATTGCGTGCCGCCAGCGAGGTCACCGTCGCCCAAGCATGGCCCGTTCCACTCGCGTTGCCGGTCGTGTCGATTGTGAAAGGAGTTCCGCCGTTGGCCAGCGTCACCGCCGAGGCCACCGAAGTCGTCTGCGCCGGACCAGGCGTATACGCCGAACCGTTATAGACGCAAGTCAACGCCAGCGAAGTGGGCGTCGGCGTCAACGGACTCGTCGTCGCGGTGACTGCGAAAGAAATAGTCACCGTCGCACTCAGCGTCGGAGACGAGCCATACGCGAAGCGGAACGTCACACTGTTCGTGCCGGTCGACGCGCCTGCGCAGCCATTGGCCGCCTTCACCACAAAGGTCACGCCCGCCGTCTGGTTGGCGGTCGTCAACGACGCCGTCGTCGGCGTCACCACAATCCCACCCGGTAACGTACCGAGCGAAACCGGAATCGCCGCGCCACCGGAGCCAATCGGTGTCACCGGCTTCACCACGACGTTCACCCCCGCGCCCGGGCCAGTCAAGCTGCTACAAGTTACATTGATCGACGCCGGCAACGCTGAAACCTGCGCCTCTGCCGTCCCCGTCGAAAACAATGCTAAAAGCGTTAGCATCCACACCGTTAAAGAGGGCGTCCATAAGGCCTCAACCCTCAAGCGGCGAATCATATCCAATGGAATTTTCATAAATAACATCCTTTTTGTTGACATCGATTCAGCGCCATCAAGCCGCAAGAGGCCGATGTTTCACTGCCATCGCAAACCATATCGGCGCGATGAGATGGACCATGAAGAATGTTTTTGCTCCTCCGAAAATCCCCTAGGAAGCCCTAGAAAACGCATACGCGGGACGGAGCCACCTAAGGCCTGCGTCCCGCGTCTCTCCATCCAAAACCCGATTCAATGACCTACTTGGCCAACTGCTGCTCCAACCACGGCAGAAACAATCCCAACGCACTTCGCCGAATAATCAACACCTGTGTCGTCCCTTCGCCCGGCCTGGCCACCCCCATCGCAATCACCAACCGGTCGTTTCCCATTTGCCTCACCCGGACGGGCCATTGCCGGTCCGACCCGCTCGGCCAGTAGTAAGTCTGGGTGCTCTTCACCGGCAACAGGGCATCCACATTCACCGCGAAATGAAAGTTGCGCGTCACACTCACTAACTTTCCGTCCGCCTTGCGAAACATCAGCAAATGGCTGAAATCATGCTGGTCCAGCACGTCGGTCTTGTAATACCACGTCAGATACCCGGGGCTCGCATCGCCAATCTGCACCGGCGCGCCCATCCCCCGAGTCAACTGCTC
>JANODS010001159.1:0-7731 GCA_031412835.1 Acidobacteriota bacterium
AAGGAGTGCCGGAAGTTGGGGGAGTCGGTGCATCGATTTATGGTGAAGCCGGTGGGGACGGAGGGGTACGATAAGGCCGAGGTGACGGCGGGGGGAATTGATACGGCGGAGTTATCGTCGACGACGATGGAGGCGAAGAAGGTGCCGGGGCTTTATTTCATTGGGGAGGCGGTGGATGTGACGGGTTGGTTGGGGGGGTATAACTTCCAGTGGGCCTGGGCGTCGGGGTATGCGGCGGGGGGCGATTAAGCTTCAAAGTCGGGCGAAGGGGACCAGTTTGGACTTCTTGATTTTCAGGTCCCGGGTCACTAGGGGTACGTTATGTACTATGCTAGTCGCGGCGATCAGTTCGTCGGCTGGGTCACTGGAGAAATCCAGCTCAGTGGATTTTGTGCAGATAGCAATATCGAGCGGCCATACGTGGACCCGCGCAAGGACTCGCTTGAATTCGGTCGAGCGAATGTCCAGCGCAATCCGGCCTAGCTGCCCCAATTTGGCAATTTCCCACAGAACAATTGCCGATATTCCCCACTGATCCGAAGCGAGCAGCTTTCGTTCGACCGGGGTTAGGGCATCATCGAGCGCGAACACTAGAATATGCGTGTCAAGATTCAGCATTCCACTCAATTCCGGTTGAGAAGACATCGCCCGACACTCCAACTTTTCCGGCCATGCTGCCGATTAGGGAAGCGCAATCAGAATCCGCCGGGATTACTCGCGCAACCGGCTTGCCATGTTTCGTGACGACAATCCCTTCGGGAGAAAGGTTGTCCAACAAGGAAAGGCACTGTTCTTTAAACTTAGAGGCGCTGATCTCGGTCATGATCCATTGTAGTCATATTTTTTGACTAGTCACTGTTTTAGATGGTAACTCATTTCAGATTGAGGCGTAATAGAGCCATGCGATATGCGTTGCGTCTGCTGGGTCGTTCGCCGGTTTTTACGGTGGTGGCAATTTTGACTTTGGGGCTGGGGATCGGGGCGAACTCGGCGATCTTTACCTTGGTTGATGCGGTGGTGCTGCGGCCGTTGCCCATTCCAGACGCGGAGCAGGTGGTGGTGGTGTGGGAGGATAGCTCGTCCATTGGTTTTCCGAAGAATACGCCGGCACCGGGGAACGTTTGGGATTGGCGGGCGGAAAATACGGTCTTTTCGAAGTTGGCGGCAACGATGGGGGCGGGAGCCACGATCACCGGGACCGGCGCGCCGGAGAGCTTGGTGGGGCGGGCGGTGGAGGCTGACTTCTTTGCGGTGTTTGGAGTGGCTCCGGTGTTCGGCCGGGTGTTTACGGCGAAGGAAGATGCGGAGCGGGAAGCGTTGGTCGTGCTGAGTTGGGGTCTGTTCCAGCGGCGGCTGGGAGGAGAGGCGAAGGCGATTGGTACGAAGATGATTTTGAATGGGGAGCCGTTTACGGTGATTGGGGTGATGCCGGCGCAGTTCCGGTTCCCCGTCGCGACGACCGAGTATTGGGTTCCGCTGTCGACCAACTTGCAGCCACCGCGGCGGAGTACGCGAGATAGCCACTTCTTGAACGTGTTTGCGCGGATGAAGCCGGGGGTGACAATTGCCCAGGCGCAGACGGAGATGACCGGAATCGCGGGACGGCTGGAGAAGCAGTATCCAGGATCGAATACCAAAGTAGGGGCGGTGGTGGAGCCGATGAAGGAGTTTCTGGGTGGAAACACGAGCACGGCGCTTTGGGTGTTGCTGGGGGCGGCGGGGGCCGTGCTCTTGATCGCTTGCGCGAACTTGGCAAACCTTTTGCTTTCGAGGAACGTGGGGCGGCGGAAGGAGTTGGCGGTCCGGTTGGCTCTGGGCGCTTCGCGGGGGCAGATTTTGGGGCAATTGACGAAGGAGAGTTTGCTGCTGGCGGGGTTGGGAGGACTGGCGGGGGCGGGGATTTCGCTGGCGGCGCAGACGCTGCTGGTGACGTTAATTCCGGCGTCGCTGCAGGCGGTGGCCGCGCCACGATTTGACGCGCGGCAGTTTCTATTTCTTTTGGCGGTAACGGCGGGGACGGGTCTGTTGTTTGGATTGTTACCGGCGTTGCAGGCGGCTCGGCGCGACATACAGGAGGGATTGAAAGCGGGGTCGCGGACGGGGGTGGGAGAGGGCCGGGCGAACTCGCGAGCGGTGCTGGTGGTGCTGGAGTGCGCGTTGACGATTGTTCTGTTGGCGGGGGCGGGGTTGTTGATTAAGACGCTGGCGCGGCTGACGGCGCTGGACCCGGGGTTTGCGACGGAGAATTTGTTGACGATGGTGACCCCGCTGAACCGGCCGCCCTACACCACCGATGCGGCAAAGCGTACGGCTTTCTACACCGCGGTGTTGGAGCGGGTGAAGGCGTTGCCGGGGGTGAAGGAGGCGGCATTCACGTTTGTGACGCCCTTCACGCAGATTGGCAATACGAACGGGTTTCGGATTGAGGGGCTGCCGGAGCCACCGCTGGGGAGTCCGCAGGACGCGCTGTATCGGAGTGGCACGCCGAGCTATCTGCGGATGCTGGGGCCGCAGTTGTTGGAGGGGCGGCTGTGGGATGAGCAGGACCGGAGCGATACGCAGGCGGTGGTGGTGCTGAACGAGACGATGGCGCGGCACTTTTTTCCGAGCGGCGGAGCGCTGGGGAGACGGGTGAAGATAAGCCGGGATGGGGTGTGGCGGAACGTGATCGGGGTGGTGCGGGATATTCGGGAGCGGGGTTACGAGACGCCGCTGAAGTTTGGCGTGTACGTGCCGGGGGCGCAGTCCGTGGAGACGGGATTGAACGAGTTGATGGTGCGGACGGCTGGGGATCCGCTGCTCTTGCAGAATGCGGTGAGACGGGAGATTCAGGCGGTAGACAAGGATCAGCCGGTGGTGCGGGTGCGGACGATGGATGCGATTCTGGACCAGAACGTCGCGAACCGGCGTCAGCAGACGGTGTTGTTGGGCTGCTTTGCGGGGCTGGCGTTGCTGCTGGCGGTGGTGGGGTTGTATGGAGTGCTGGCGTATATGGTGTCGCAGCGGAGGCGGGAGATTGGCTTGCGGATGGCGTTGGGGGCGACGCGGGGCAACATTGTGGGCTGGGTGATGGCGGGCGGGCTACGGCTGGTGGGGCTGGGTTTATTGCTAGGCTTGGGAGCGGCGATAGGGATGTCGAGGCTGTTGCGTTCGATGCTCGTGGGAGTGGACGCGTCGGACCCGACGGTGTATGCCGTGGTGACGGTGGCGCTCTTCTTGGTCTCGGCAGTGGCGTGTTTTGTGCCGGCGAATCGGGCGGCACGGATTGACCCGATGGATGCGTTGCGGGAAGAGTAGGTATACTGGCGGATTATGAGAATTCTACTGTTGTTTTGCTTTTGCACCACCCTATCGGCGATTGAGATGCGTTTTTATGTCATGGGCATGCTCTACCGGGGGCCAAACGCGAAGACCGAGGTGACCGAAGAGTCGAAAAAGCTGCAAGCCGGTCACATGGCCAACATCACCAAACTGGCGACGGAGAAGAAGCTGATTCTAGCGGGGCCGATGGCGGGGAACGGGGACTTGCGAGGGATTTTTGTATTCGACACCGATGATGTGAAGAAGGCTCAGGAGTGGTGCGACCAGGATCCGGCGATTCAGGCGGGTACGCTGCGGGTGGAGCTGCACAAGTGGTATTCGGCGAAGGGGATCGGAATTCTGGAAGCACCTAAGCCGTAGGCTATGGCCCCTTATTTGATCGGCATCGCGGGGCCTTCGGGGTCTGGGAAGAGTGAGTTGTCGCGGCGGTTGGCGAAGCGGCTTAGCGCTCCGGTGATCTCGATGGACTCTTATTACAAAGAGTTGGGGCACCTATCGTTGGCGGAGCGGGCGGAGATGAACTTCGACGAACCGGCTTCCATTGACGACGGCTTGTTGCGGGAGCAACTTGGGGAATTGCGGGAGGGGCGGACGGTGGAGATTCCGCATTACGACTTTGCGGCGCATACGCGGACGGCGCGGACCGAGCGGTTGGAGCCGGGCGAGGTGGTGATTCTGGAAGGGTTGTTTACGCTGTACTGGGAGGAGATGCGACGGCTGTTCCAGACGATGGTCTACGTGGATTTGGAAGATGAGACTTGCTTTGCGCGGCGGTTGGCGCGGGACGTAAGGGAGCGGGGGCGGACGGCGGAGAGTGTGCAGTGGCAGTACGAGACGACAGTGCGGCCGATGGCCGAGACGTACATCCTGCCGACGAAGCGGCACGCCCACGTGGTGATTCGTGGGGACGGGCAGTTGGATGAATCGGTGGCCCTGGTGCTGGCGCACCAGAGCGGTAGGTAGACTCTAGAAGGTCAGCTTCAGCGCACCCTGCCAGGAGCGGGGCGGGTCCTGCCCGGTGATGGTGCCGAAGGCTCCGGAGGTGACGGTGGTGTTGGGGTTGGAGAGGTTGGCGTAATTAGCGAGGTTGAAGGTTTCGGCGCGGAACTGGAGCTTCCACCGTTCGGTGATGGCGAAGTTCTTGATGAGGCCCGCGTCCCAGCGGGCTTGGATGGGTCCGCGGATGCCGTTGAAACGGATGGGGAAGCGACGGAGGTTGGAAGCGAGTTGGAGGGCGTTGTTGCGTTCGAAACCGGCGTTGACATTGAACCATTGGTCGACGCTGCGTTGGTTCTTGGGGAGGAGGACGTTGTTGAGGTCACCGTTGAAGATGACGTTGCCGAAGCCGAGGGGGGCACCGGATTGGTACTGCATGGCACCGCTCAACTGCCAGCCGCCGAGGACCCCTTCGAGGACGGGGTTCAAGTTGGCACCCCAATGACGGCCTTTGCCGAAGGGGAGTTCCCAGATGCCGGAACTGGTGAGGCGCTGGGTGCGGTCGAGGTCAGAGACGACTTCATAGGGCCGGGTGTCCTGATCGTTCAGCATTTCGGTGGCCTGCATGTTCTTGGACCAGGTGTAGGAGAGTTGCGTGGTGAAGCCCTTACTGAAGCGCTTTTCGAGGCGCATTTGGAGGGAGTGGTACCAGGCGTAGCCAATGGGCTCATAGATATTGACGTTGCCGAATTGGGGGAACGGGCGGAGAAGACTGCCCCGGTTAGTGTTGGCGCCGAAGATGGGGTTGGTGCCGCGGAGGGGGTTGGGGAAGTTCTGGGCCAGGTAGTTGATGGTGGTTTGATCGCGGATGGGACTGGTGGATAGATACTGCGCGGGGAGGAAGTTCATGTTGCGCAGGACGTTGAGCCGGGCGGAGCGGTTGCCGACGTAGGAGGCTTCGAGGAGGAAGCCGGCGAAGAGGGTGCGTTGAAAGCCGAGGCTCCAGCGCTGGGCGTAGGGGTTCTTGCGGGAATCGGGAAAGGCGTTGACGGCTTGGCCGATGTTGGTGAGGAGACCGCCAGCGGCCCCGAGGGGTTGGGTGATGCCGGCGGGGAAGGGGTTGGCGAGGGTGGCGATGTAGGTGAGGCCGTTGTCGAGGGAGGCCTGGATGGGGGTATTGAGGCTGAAGCCAGCCGGTTCGGTATTGGTATAGAGTGTCCCGAGGGGGGCGGTGTAGAGACCGTAGCCGGCGCGGAAGACGGTTTTGGGATCCCACTGATAGGCGAGGCCGAAGCGGGGCATGAAGTTCGCTTTGGCGGTATTCCAGTAGCCGCGGGGGTTGCCATTGGCGTTCGTGAAGGTTAGGCCACCGAGGACGCGGAACTGGCTGACCGGAAGTTCGGGGATGGGCGCGGCGGCGTACTGCGAGCGGGCGAGCGCTTCGATGGGGCTGGGGGTGGTTGCGTCGAAATTGCGCACGGCGCGGTTGTAGCGTTCGGTGGTGGCGGATTCGACTTCGTAGCGGAGGCCGAGGTTCAGGGTCAGCTTGCGGGAGACCTTGAAATCGTCGTGGACGTAGAAGCCATAGATCGAGTTGCGCTCGGCGTAGGAGGCATTGACGCCCATGGTGCCTGCGGGAATACCGAGGAGGAAGGAGGCGATTTCGCCGCCGACTTGCGGTGGAGCGGCGGTGTCGAGGGGGCCACGGGTGAAAGTGGAGTTGAAGTTGAAATCGGGCGAGGTGCTGTTGGGGTAGCGGTTGCGGTTCTCGCGGAGGTTGCGCCAGTCGAAGCCGAAGCGGACGTTGTGCTTATTCTTGTTCCAGGTGAGGGTGGCGTTAAGGTTGTGGATTAACGACGCCGTGGTTCCGTCGCCGGATTCCCAATTAGACATGGTGGACCAGGGGGCGACATTGAGGCGGGGGAAGGTGGCGGCGGATTTTTCGATGGAGTTGACGAGGCTGGGGGCGAAGCCGAGGCTAGCGAGATCGAAGCCTTGGGAGACGCGTTTTTCGGGGAATTCTTGCTGGGTGAGGCCGTAGCGGACGTTCAGGAGTATGGACGGATTGATAACATAGACGTCGTCGAAAGCGGCACCGCGATTGATGCGGTTGAGGATGACGCCGGCGGGGGCTTGGGGGCCGAAGAAGCGGGATTTGTCTTCCTGCCAGTAGTCACGGTGAAGGCGGAAGAAGATGCGATGGTTTTCGGAGAAGGTGTGATCGACGCGGCCGATGTTGGTCCAGTAGGTTTCGAGGGCCTTGTTTGAGATGAAGAAATTTTGGCGGAAATCGGAGGTTCCGGGTTGATTCGGGAGCGGAAACGCATTGAGGAGTTTTTGGGCGACCGGGTCAAGGCGAGCGGTGGGGATGATGTTGCCGGGGAAGGGTTGGCGCTGGAAGCGGCCGCCTGCGACGGCAACCGTGGAGAGGGGGTCGTAGATTTGGTTATTGGCGCTGAGGCGAAGGAGGGGCGAGAGGTCGCCGCGGCGCATTTCGGCGGTGGGGACGGTGACGACGGCGGCACCGTTGGGGTCGCCGAAGAGGTTCACTTCGAAGGCGTAGAAGAAGAAAGTTCGATTTTTGCCGTTGTAGAGTTTGGGGAGGGAGATGGGTCCGCCGACGGAGGCACCGAAGCGGTTGTCCTGGTAGAGGGCGAGTTTTTGGCCGGCGCGGTTCTGGAAGATGGTGGGGGCATCGAGTTTGGAGTGGCGGAGCCATTCGTGAAATTCGCCGTGAAGTTGGTTGGTGCCGGATTTGGTGGTGACGTTGACGTTGGAGCCGAGGGAGAAGCCGGCGGAGGCGTCGAAGGCGGCGGTTTGGACCTTGAACTCGGCGATGGAGGTTTGGGGGGGGGAGAAGGCGACGCGGGGGGCGGTGCCGTCAGAGTAGACGTTGACGACGCCATCGATGGTGAAATCGTTGTTGTTGTTGCCGGTGCCGTTGGTGCCGAAGGAGCTGGGGGCGGAGTTGAAGGGGGCTTTGCGGAGGCGGAGGTTGGTGCCGTTGACGGTGCCGGGGGCGAGGTGGACGAGGTCCATGGCGTTGCCGGCGAAGAGGGGGAGTTCTTCGATGCGGCGCTGGTCGATGACTTGGCCGAGGGAGACGTCGGAGGCATTGAGGAGGGGGGTTTCGGCGCGGACTTCGACGGAGTCGCTGACCTGGCCGACCTTGAGTTCGAGGTCCAGGGAGACGACTTCGGTAGTTCGGACTTGGACGCCGGGGCGGAGGAGTTTGGAGAAGCCCTGGGCTTCGGCTTCGACGCGGTAGGTGCCGGGGTTGAGATAGGGGGCGCGGTAATCGCCGCCATCGGCGGAGGTGGTGGTGGAGGTGAGCCCAGTCGCTTCGTTAATTACTTTGACAGCGACTTTGGGGATGGGGCTGCCGGAGGCATCGGTGACGCGACCGAGAATGGTTCCGCGGGGGTCCTGAGCGAAGGCGGAAAGGGCGAGACAAGTGAGAAAGATCAGTTTAGA
>JANODS010001160.1:0-4132 GCA_031412835.1 Acidobacteriota bacterium
GTAAACACTGCAATTTCGGTCAATCAATCGGGCGGTAAGAAGGTAGACGAGGGAAGCACCAAGCAGCGCATGGTTTTCCGTTCCCCCTGCCATCATTTCTACGTGTCCACGGGTGTACTCGTGGCGGAACTGCGATTGTGCTTCGCGGTCGAGAAACTCTTCATGGGTAAAACGCGGTACAGCAGAGGCAGCCATACGTCAAGTATAACGCCGTTTTATCGACTTCGACCCTGCTTCTGCCACGTCTCCAGCAGACTCCGAAGGCGGTCAACAACAGCGGGTTGTTCCGCGTAAAGGTTCTGGTCTTCGTGCGGATCAGACAGCAAGTGGTACAGTTCCCCCACCGGCTCGCCCGGCCTCGGATCGATCTTCATCGGACCCGTGAAACCACCCGAGCCACGGCCCACAACGAGTTTCCACTCGCGATCCCGAATCGCGAACATCCCATTCCCAGCGTGGTGAACAACCGCCTTCCGGGGTTTCCCCGGCTGACCGAGTAAGTGCGGAGCGAACGAAATGCTGTCCTCGGCCATCCCGACAGTCAGTTTGGCTCCAGTTAGTTCGGCCACGGTAGCAAACAGGTCCGTATGGCAGATCAGTTGGTTCGAAATCGAATCGGGAGCGATGTGGCCTGGCCAAGCGGCGATAAACGGAACCCGGTGACCCCCTTCCTGAATATCCGATTTTTGGCCACGCCAGTTGGCGTCAGCCCGGTGACCGGCGGCCGCATCAGCGTCGCGCGGTTCCCACGGAGCGCCGTTGTCGCTCGTGACGATGAACAGCGTGTTGGTTCCCGCACAGGCGTCGACGATGCGCCCAATGCAGGCGTCCACTTCATGCACGAAGTCGCCATAAAGACCAGCCTTCGACTTACCTTCGAACGGCCTGGAAGGCACCCACGGAGTATGCGGAGCGGGCAAGGGGACATAAGCGAAAAACGGCTTAGTGGACTTACTAGCACCCCGAATGAAATGGCAGGCGCGTTCCGTTATCTTAGGAAGAACATCCTCCATCTTGAAGCTGGGGGCGATCGGGCCGCCCCGCCAATAGGGCCCCCTCTTCACCTCGCCGTTGTCGGCAATCGTCGAAGTGGGCTGCTCCAGGCAACGGTTGTTTTCGAGGAACACATACGGCGGCATGTCGAGCGAGGCGGGAATCCCGAAGTACTCGGTGAAGCCGAAGTCGAGTGGGCCAGGAGAGAACGGTTGGCTAAAGTCGGCCTTCTCCGCCGTGCCGAGGCCGAGGTGCCATTTGCCGAAGCCGCCGGTCCGGTAGCCCTTCGCCAGTAACAGTGCCGCCAACGTGGTCCGGCCGGGTTCAATCAGCGCGGGCGAATAGCCGTTCAAGACGCCCTGCTTCAGCCGAGTCCGCCAACAGTATCGACCGGTAAGCGTACCGTATCGCGTCGGTGTGCAGAGGGAAGACGGCGAATGGGCGTCCGTAAATCGCATACCCTGGCGAGCGAGTTGGTCCAAGCGCGGCGTGGACATTTTGGATGCCGGATAGAAGGCGCCGACGTCTCCGTAGCCGAGATCGTCGCAGAGGACGATGACGACGTTGGGAGGAGTCGGAGGGGCGGCGAGTGTGGAGGCGGCAAGGGACGAGTTGAAAATCCTACGGGTCACCGAGTTATTGTATGCTTCTGAAGATGCCATTGTTCCGTGTCGGGGTAACACCTGACTTTTACATCGATGCCAAGGGCCACTTTGAAGCCGTTGTAGCAACCAAATTTGCCGTTCCCCACATCGAGTGGGAGGCGATGCCAGAGATGGTGGGAAACGTTGCGACCCCTGAGATTTTGAACCGGTATGACGCCGTGTTTGTGCTGTCGACGAAGATTGATGCCGCGAGTTTGGTCGGCGTCGATCGGCTCGCGATTGTTGCAAGATGGGGCGTCGGTTACGACCGAATCGATACTGAGGCCCTGACCGGGGCCGACGCGGTCTTGACCATTACGCCGAACGCTGTGCGGACGCCAGTTGCGGAAGCGATCATGACGTTGGTCCTGGCTCTGGCCAAGAATCTATTGACGCAGGACCGCCTAACCCGGCAAGGGAAATGGCGCGGCGATCTGCCTCGGTTAGGGCGGAATCTGCGCGGCCAAGTGCTCGGCTCCATCGGTTGCGGCAACATTGGCAAAGAGCTGTTTCGGCTGGCCCAGCCGTTCGGCTTCTCCCGATTGCTGGCTCACGATCCCTACGTCTCCAGCGTGGAAGGCGTGGAGATGACCGATATCGAAACCGTGTGCCGCGAAAGCGATTTCGTCTGCGTGAATACGCTGTTGAACGAGTCCACCAAAGGCCTGGTGAGTGAGAAGCTCTTTCGGTTAATGAAGCCGACCGCAAATTTCATTAACACGGCCCGGGGCCCGATCGTGGACGAATTGGCCCTCGTGAAGGCCTTGGAAGAAGGCTGGATTGCAGGAGCCGGCATCGACGTTTACGAGCAGGAACCGCCGCGGAAGGACCATCCGCTGTTCGGGATGGAGAACGTGATTGTGACCCCCCACGGGTTGCCGTGGACGGAAGAGGTTGCGCGGGACAACAGCAAAGAAGCCTGCGACAACATCCTCTCGGTCGCACGTGGCGAATTGCCGAGTGGCGCATTGAATAAGGCGGTCTTGAGCCGGCCTGGATTTCTCGAAAAACTAAGGCGGTATCAATGAAACCGAATCGGATGAAGCAAGCCCTGGCGGAGCGTGGCTCGGCCGTGGGCACGATGATTATGGAGTTCGGCACGCGTGGCGTGGCGAAAATTCTGGCGGCGACGCCAGTGGATTTCGTGATGCTCGATATGGAGCACACGGGCTTTGATACAAGCCATATTGCTGATCTCTGCGCCTGGTTTAAGGCCACTGACATCGCACCGCTCGTGCGGATCCCCCAGAATCTGTACCATTTTTGCGCGCGGACGCTCGATGCCGGTGCGCTGGGAATCATGGTGGCGAACGTCGAAAACGCCGAACAAGCGAAGGCAATTGTCGATGCCTGCAAGTACGCTCCTCTCGGCAAGCGCGGCATCGCGCTGGGCACGGCGCATTCCGAGTATGTGATTCCCGATCCGGTGGCCTATTTCGAGCGGGCCAACGAGAACACGACCGTGGTGACGATGATTGAATCACCGGCCGGGTTGTCCAATCTCGATGCGATCGCGGCGACTCCAGGAGTCGATGTGCTCTGGGTTGGTCACTACGATTTGACGAGTGCGATGGGAATCGCGGGGCAGTTTCAGCATCCCGAGTTTTTGGCGGCGCTGGCGGCGGTGGTAGCGGCGGCAGAGCGGCACGGGAAAGTGGCCGCGATTCAGCCAGGCAGCAGCGAACAGGCTCGCCAGTGGCATGGAATCGGATTTCGGATTCTAAGTTGGGGCTCTGACATCTCTTTGTACCGCCAAGCGGTCACCTCTGGCGCGCTCGAACTAAAATCTTTGCTCGAACCCTTGCGATAAAATCCGATTTCGGGCACAATCACCGAATGTCACTTTCGCTTTCTCTTCTCCCCGAGCTCGACAACGAACTCGCCTCGCTTCGCAAGTGTTTGGAGCGGTTGTCCGGCGACCAGTTCGGCTACCAGCCCCATCCGAGGTCGATGACCCTTGGGCAACTCGCCACCCATCTGGCGCAGATGCCCCTGTGGGGCGCGACCACCATGAATACGACAGAACTCGACCTTTCAGCCGGCTTCGAGCAGCCGAAGCCACAAACGACCGCCGAGCTCTTGGCGATCTTTGAGGAAGGCGCGAAGAACTTTCGCTCGGCGCTGGAAGGCGCATCGGACGAAGACCTGATGATGACCTGGACGATGATCGGGCCGGGCGGAGCTGTGCTGATCGCCATGCCGCGGATCGCGGTGTTACGCGGAATGGTGATGAACCACTTGGTGCATCACCGGGGACAATTGTCGGTGTACATGCGGCTACTGGAAATTCCGGTGCCGTCCATCTATGGACCCTCAGCAGACGAAGGAAAAAGCTAAAATGCCCCACGGAGCACCCTGTTGGTTTGAACTGGCGACGCAAGATCAGGCGGCCGCCAAAGTATTTTATTCCACCCTTTTCGGCTGGACAGCGGCCGATAGCCCCACCGGTCCGGATCAGCACTACACGATGTTTTTGCGCGAGGGCGTGCCGCTCG
>JANODS010001161.1:0-1745 GCA_031412835.1 Acidobacteriota bacterium
CGGCCTCTTGCGCCTTGGCGTCTTTGCCCTCGGTCCCCAAAAAAAGCTCCCGCAGAAACACGCGCTCTTCGCGCTGGAACTCTTCCTTGTGCTCGTTGTAATATTTCTGCGCGTCCGCCTTCGGAATCGAAATCTTCGAAGTCACCTCCTGGCCAATCACGCGCCGCGTCAGGAACTGGTTCTTCGTCTCCGCCTTGTAGTCCTCAATCGACATCCCCGTCTGTTCCTTCACATACTGCTGGAACTTCTCCTGGTCGGCGATCTTGGTCTGTTGCTGAATTCGCGCCACCTGTTTGGTCACTTCCGGGTCGACGTTGATGCTCATCTCCTTGCCCTTTTGCACCAGCAGCATCTGGTCGATCTTCTCGCGCAACAGGTCCTTGGCCCGCTCTTCCACCATCCGGTCAACGTCCGCCGCCGGCACCTTCTGCTCCTTAGCCGCCTCCATCAGCCCCTTCTTCATCCGGTCGATTTCGGTGCGAGTGATGATCTCGCCATTCACTTTGGCGACGATCTGTTCCATCACGACGACATCGGCCGCATAGAGCGACGCGCAGCAAACAATCGGTCCGAGGATACGCAACTTCATATAGTGACTATTTTACCGCCAGAAAGTCCAACGCGTGCAAGGTGTCTTGCAGATACCCCAGTAACTTTTCTGGAGCCGTCGCCGGATAGGCGTCCGCCGGCAGCCGCAAGATGCCCGCCGGGCTGAACTGCGCCCCGGGCGTAGAGGTGACAATCTCCATCAAACCCTCCGGCCGAATCTTCGCTTCCAGATTCACTTTGATGTTGAAAAACCCCTGCCGCCGGTCAATCGACTCAATGCCCAACCGCTGCGCCGTCGCCCGCACCAGCGAAAAGCTGGCCAATGTTTTTACAACATCCGGAGGCGGCCCATACCGGTCGGCGAACTCTTCGAGAATCTTTTTCGCCTCCAACAGCGAGTGCAACGACGCGATCTTTTTGTACGCCCGCAGCCGCTGCATCTCCTCGGCAATGTAGCTCGCCGGAATCCGTATGTCGACGCCCAACGTGATCGTCGAGTGCACCTCCACGGGAATCTCCTCGCCCTTCAACTCGCGCACCGTGTCTTCTAGCAGCTTCAAATACGTGTCGTATCCGACGGCGTCCATCTGCCCATGCTGCGCCCCACCCAGCAGGTTTCCAGAGCCGCGCAACTCCAAGTCCAGCGCCGCAATCTTGAACCCCGCCCCCAGGTCGCTGAACTCCTTCAGCGCCGCCAACCGCTTGCGAGCAATCTCCGTCAGGTCCTTGTTCTCAGGCACCAGCAGGTAAGCATAAGCCCGACGATTCGACCGCCCCACCCGGCCCCGCAACTGGTACAACTCCGACAGCCCATACCGCTCGGCGTTCTCAATCAAAATCGTGTTCGCCATCGGAATATCGATGCCGTTTTCGATAATCGTCGTGCATACGAAAACGTCGAATTCATGCCGCATGAAACCGAGCAAAGCCTTCTCCAGGTCCGTCTCGCTCAGCTGCCCGTGCCCCACCCCCACCCGCACCCCCGGCAGCCACTCCTGCAGCCAAGCCGCCCTTTGATAAATCGTCTCGACCCGATTGTGCACGAAATATACCTGACCACCGCGATTCACTTCGAGCTCAATCGCCGACCGGATCAGGTCCGCGTTGTAGTGCGAAACCACCGTCTGTACGCTCAACCGGTCCTTCGGCGGCGTCTCGATCACGCTCATATCCCGCAGCCCCAGCAGTGACATATG
>JANODS010001162.1:0-3280 GCA_031412835.1 Acidobacteriota bacterium
CCTCCAAAAACCAAGGGCCCCGCGTCATTTTCACCGCCGCCACCCGCCCCCGGTGAAAGCTCACATACACCGTCTCCACACCCACCCTCCCAAACATCGCCCGCCCCACACACAGCGTCCTCACCCCAACCCCGGCCGCCACCACCCCCTCATCCACAATGCACGCCCTACTCAAAAGCGTGTCCCATTGCAGCCGAACCCCATAGTCGTGAATAACATCAAAAACCTCCTCGCACGAAGCATCGATCTCGACACTACACGCCACCGCAAGTCCATGCTCCATAATCTGCCTTCCACTCCCGCAACAGGATTGCTAACATTCTGTCATGCTCACCAACCGGCCCGACCTCCCCGGACGGCGATTCTTCCTCCGCGCCGCCGGAGTCCGCCTCGCCCTCCCCCTCTTCGACTCCCTCCCCACCACCGTCCTCGGCTCCGGCCTCGCCCTCTCCGCCCTCACTGCCAACGCAAAAACAGTCCGCCCCATGCGCATGGTCGCCATCGGCAACGCCTTCGGCTTCTACGCCCAACAGTTCTTCCCCCAAGCGACCGGCCCCGACTACAACGCCCCCCATCTCCTCGAACCCATCGCCCAACATCGTAAAGACCTCACCGTCTTCTCCGGCCTCGATCACGGCGTCAAAGGCGGCCATTTCGCCGTCCACTCCTTCCTCAGCGGCGTCCGCCAAGTCGACGCCAAGGGCATGCCCGACGGCAACATCAGCCTCGACCAACGTATGGCAGAAACCGTCGGCGGCGCCACCCGCTTTCCCTGTCTCACCCTCGGCTCCGAAGAAGGCCTCCACGGCGGCTGCATGATGTCCTGGACCCGCGCCGGCACCCGCGTCAACCCCATCCAGGGCCCCCGTGAACTCTTCCGCAAACTCTTCCTCAACGAAAGCCCCGCCGAACAAGCGCGCACCAAAGACCGTCTCACCCTCCAAGGCTCCATCCTCGATTCCGTCAACGGCGACGCCCGTTCCCTGAAGCACCGCCTCGACTCGCAAGACCAGCAAAAACTCGACGAGTATTTCACCTCCGTCCGCGACGTCGAAAAAGTTCTGGTCCAGCGGCAAAAGTGGGCCGGTGTACCCAAGCCCGATGCCCCCATGCCGGAACCCGAAAACCGAGGCCTCGTCACCGATATCCCCGTCCTCTACGACCTCATGGCCCTCGCCCTCCAAACGGACTCCACCCGCATCGCCACCCTCGAAATCGCCGGCGGTTTCGAAGCCGCCGTGCTCGGAGTCCGCAAGGAATACCACTCCCTCTCCCATCACGGCCAAGTCCAGGAAAGCATCGATCTCCTCGTCAAGCTCGAACGCTATCAAACCGAACAATTCGCCCGTTTCCTCGGCAAAATGAAGTCGATCAACGATGGCGATGGCTCGCTCCTCGACCACACCATGGTCCTCTTCGGCAGCGGCATGGGCAACGGCAACGCCCATACCAACGTGAATCTACCCGTCGTCCTCGCCGGCGGCGGATTCAAACACGGCACCTACCAAGCCTTCCCGTCGAGCGGACCCAACCGCCAGCCCCTGTCCAATCTCTTCCTCAGCATGCTCCAGCGCTTCGGCGTCGAGCAAAAGAAGTTCGCCCTCTCCACCGGCACTCTGCGCGGGATCTAGGCCATGACGTTCGTCCTCCTCCTCGCTGCCGCTCTCGACCCGGCGACCGTCTTCCTCAACTCCTATTGCACCAGTTGCCACGGCGAAAAAACCCAAATGGCCAACCGCCGTTTCGACCGCGGACCCCTAACTCCCGCCGACCTCCTCGCCGTCTCCCGTCGCGTCGAAGCCAGCACCATGCCCCCGAAGGAATCCCCTCAGCCAACCCCCGCCGAACGCCAAGCCTTCCTCTCCGCCGTAGCCAGCCAGGCCCCCGCCAAAGTAGCCCTCCGCCGCATGAACCGCCGCGAATACCGCAACACCATCGGCGATCTGTTGCACATCGACATGGATCAGTTCGATCCCACCAGCCGCTTCCCCCGCGACCAACAATACGCCCACATGGACAACATCGGCGACACCCTCATCACCTCCGGCTATCTCCTCGAACAATACCTCGACGCCGCCGATGCGGTCATCCGCAAAGCCCTGCCAAACCAGCCCCCGCCACCCCCTAGAACCTGGGTCTTCAAAGATAAGTTCGAGCAACAAAAAGAGCTCGACGGAGCCAGAAAGCACAACAACCTAACCCAGTACATGTCGCTCTTCGAGCACCCGCGCACCCCGCACTATGAAGGTGCCTATGCCCCCCTCCACGCCTTCGCCGAAGGCGTCCCCGTCGACGGCTTCTACGAGATAAAAGTCCAGGTCGAAGCCCTCCATCGCAAGAATCCCTACGACCCCAAACTCTTCGGCATGGACCCCGAAGCCCCCTTCCGCTTCGGCATCGTCGCCGGCAACTCCCGCGCCGGCTACCTCCAACACGAACAGCCCCTCCAACCTCTCCTCGCCGAACCCGTCGACCTCGCCGACGGAGGCCCCTACTGGCTCACCTTCCGCGTCCGCCTCGACGCCGGCTATCAACCCCGCTTCATCTTCCCCAACGGCATGAACAATGTCCGCAACGTCTTCAGCAGCTTCGCCCGCCGCTTCCCCCAATTCCTCCCCGAAGGCGAACGCAACGTCAGCCCGGGCATCGTCCTCGGCCGCATCGCCATGATGAAGTTCGCGCCCATCCCCCAAATCCGCATTCACCAAGTCGAAATCCGCGGCCCCCTCGACAGCCCCGCCATCCCCCCCAGCCAGCGCGTCCTCTACGGCGACCGCCCCTTCGCCCCCGAACGCACCCGCGAAATCCTTTCAAATTTCGCCACCCGAGCCTACCGCCGCCCCGCCACCCCCGAAGAGGTCACCCGACTCGAAGCCATCGCCACCAAGCGCCGCGCCGGCGGCATCCCCCCCGAAACCGCCCTCCAGGACGCCCTCAAAGCCGTCCTCTGCTCCCCCGAGTTCCTCTACATCGGAACCGGCAAAACCGACGCGTACGCCCTGGCCACCCGCCTCTCCTACTTCCTCTGGTCCTCAACCCCCGACGAATCCCTCCTCAAACAAGCCAGCACCGGTGCCCTCCTCCGCGACGACGTTCTCAAATCAGAAACCCGTCGCCTCCTCGCGAACCCCAAGTCGAACGCCTTCGTCGAAGGCTTCCTCGATAGCTGGCTCAACCTCCGCAGCCTCGGCGACATGCCCCCCGATCGCGACGCCTTCGGAGCCTACTACTGGGACGATCTCCAGACCGCCATGAAGACCGAGACGCGCCTCCTGATGCG
>JANODS010001163.1:0-1518 GCA_031412835.1 Acidobacteriota bacterium
CTATGACTCGACTGTTTTGGTTGTTTTCGCTTTCACTTCTGCTGGCGGCATTGAGCGTGGCACAACGACAATCGGCATCCGTGGCGGGAAGCGTCGTGGACGGGAGTGGGGCGGCGGTCCCACAGGCTCGGATTACTGTGAAGAATCTGCAAACCGGCATAAGCCGGGAGACGGTGACTAACGAGTCTGGGCTGTATACCGTTCCGGCTTTGGGCGCGGGGCGGTACTCGGTGACGGTGAGCAAGCAGGGTTTTTCGACGTACGGCATTCCGGAGCTGGTGTTGCAGGTGGACCAGAGCGCGACGGCGAATGCGCAGTTACAAGTGGGAGCGGTGAGCGAGTCGATCAACGTAGTGGGTCAAGCGGCGGCGGTGGATACCCGTAACTCGACGCTGAGTACGGTAATTACGAAAGAGATGGTGACAGATCTGCCGCTGAACGGTAGAAATGTGATGCAGTTACTGCGTTTGACGCCGGGTACTTTGCAGACGTCGGGGACTTTCAACCAGGCGGCGACGCGGCCGGAGGCGGGCGGCGAATTGATTTCCGCCAGCGGCGGGCGGGGCAATTCAACGACGTTTGTGATGGATGGCGGCATCCATGAGGATCCTTATACGGCGGTAGCTAACGTGCTGCCGAACCCAGACGCCGTGCAGGAGTTCAGCTTCCAGACCAATAACTACGGGGCGAAGTTTGCGGGCCGCGGGGGCGGCGTTGTGAATATCGTGACGCGGTCCGGAACGAATCAGATTCACGGGGCGTTTTTTGAGTATCTGCGGAACGCGAAAATGAACGCGCGGAATTTTTTCGCGGCGCGCAATGATGGGCTGAAGCGGAACCAATACGGGTTTGCGCTGGGCGGGCCGATCAAGAAGGACCGTACGTTTGTGTTCGGTTCCTGGCAAGGGACGCAGATCCGATCGTTACCGGTGAACCTAACGTCAGTGGTGGCGACCGGTCCGCAACGGCGCGGAGACTTTTCGGGATTGCGGCAGCAGTTGACGGATCCGTCGGCGTCGAACCAGCCATTCCCGGGGAACATCATTCCGACTTCGCGGCTGGACCCGATTGCTCTGCGGGTTTTAGAGAAGATTCCGACGGCACTGTCGGCGGACGGCCTGCTGTTTTTCCAACGGGGAGACAAGCAGACGAGCAATCAGTATTTGGCGCGGGTGGACCATCTATTTTCGACCAGGCATCAGGTATCGGGCCGCTACTTTTTCGACCAGTTGGATATACCGGCGATTGTGGACTCCTCGAACCTGTTGACCGCGTTACCGGATCGGACTTGGCAGAGCCAGAGCGCGGTGTTCAATTACACCCTGACAGCGAGCCCGACGCTGCTTTCAAACACGGGGCTTTCCTTCAATCGGACGACCAACGTCGCTATTGGGCCAACGCAGTTTCCGGGGCATAAGGAGTTGGGGATCAATGTTCCGACAATGAGCAACAGCACCACATTTCGGATGGCGGTGACCCAGTACTTTAGCCAGTCGTATAACGCGCTGTACCGGGTGC
>JANODS010001164.1:0-2063 GCA_031412835.1 Acidobacteriota bacterium
CGCCTTGTTCAAATACGTATTCACTGGGTTTCGCGCATTGGCCAAATCAAACGTACCCCGGTCGTACCCCGCCGCCTTCAACGGTCCCGCTGCCACGTTCAGCCGATTCATCGCTCCATTCCAGCCCCCGCTCAACGGCGATGCTCCCGAAAACTCCAGCGGCTCACCGGAAGAATAATTCACAATGCCCGCGATGTTCCATCCACCCAGTAACCGATTCGTCCAGCCCCGGCCCTTCGCCCACGGCAAATCATAGCTCGCGTAGGTCTTAAACGCATGCGTCCGATCATTCTGGGCAATCGATTTCTCCAGCTTTAAGTTGTAGTAATCCAACGGCCGCGCGTCATTGTCATTGATCAACGAACTCTCGACATTGTTCATCTGCTTGGACCACACATAGTTCGAATACAGCGTCAACCCGTTCGCGTATTCCCGATTTAACACCACCTGCAGCGCGTGATAGGTCGAAAAACCCAGCGGTGAACCATACACCTGCACCGTCTGATTTCCTTGCAACTGCGGATACGGCCGGATCGCCGAAGCCACCGTCCCCGCAAATCCGGCAAACGGATACCGGATCCCATTCGCCGCCGCCTCGCTCGCGTTCCGCACCTGATTATTCAGCCGCGTCCCGTACTGCGACAGCGCCGATACCGGCAATTGATTAATCCGCTGTAACTCCCCGATCCGTAATCGCGTCGCCTTGTTTCCCACATAGCCTAAGTCCAGGACAAACTTACCCAACGCCCGCTGCACGTTCATCGTCACGTTCTGGATATACGGCGTCTGGCCGTACTCCGGATCAATCATTCCCGGCCGAGTCCGGTTCCCCCACGAGACATCGTATCCGGCCGGCTGAAACCGATCCGTCGGAAATCCACCGTCCCAGTTGAAGATCCCGCCCCACGGACGTACCGGATCCGAATTCAACAGGAACGTCCCGCCCCACGCCACGCTCGTGGCCTTCCCCAACGGAACCGCGTTGTAACCGTTTGGCGAATCGCCCTCGTACATAATGCCGTATGCCCCCCGCACCGTCCACTTCTCCTTCACCCGCCACGCGAATCCAATACGCGGACCAAAATCTTTGAAACTCCGTCGCCCGAAATACCGCCGACCCGTGCACTCCTTACAACTCCCGGCAAAATCGTAGGCTCCCGGCAACCCCGACTCCGGATCAATCTTACTCGGATTCCAGCTCGACAGGCGGTCCTTCGCTTCGTACAACGGCGGCTGGTACTCCCAGCGTAGTCCCAAGTTCAAAGTCAGGTTCTTCGTCATTTTGAAGTCGTCGTGGACATACATCGCCATGTAATTCCGCCGGCCGCCCAACCCCACCGGATCCGTCAAGCTGGCGCTATCCACGATGCCTAATAAATAGCTTGCAAACGCATAGCCCGTCTGGTTGGCCGAAAACGCCTCGTTGGGAATCGCCGTGCCCCGCGCTCCGAAATTAAACGACGACGCCGGCGTCTGTCGCCGGTTCTGCTGATTATGGCGATAATCGAACCCCGCCTTCAGAAAATGTCGCCCCCGGGAAAAGCTCACCGAATCCAAAATCCCCCATCCGTTATCCGCTCGAAAGCTGACGTTCTGGAAGCCCGGGGACTCCAAGCTCACAAACGGTCCCCCGCCCCAGTTGATATTCGGATAACCCAGCGAAGTCAAATTCTTGATCCCCAAGGCCTTCGCCCCGTCAAAATCCGCTTCCAATACTCGCTCTGGATTCCCCCGGCGGTTGTACGACAACGTCAGGTTATGCAGCACCCGCGGAGATACCGTCCAATCCCAAGCCCCCCGCCCGAACCAACCATCGTCCGGACGCCGCCGCGCCTTCGCCAGCGGCCCACCGTAAATCTCATTCGTATCCCACAACCCGCCCGAGTCCAGAATCAACCGCGGCGCTTCTTTCTAGTTGTAAGACCCGCTTATCTTATGCTTCTCATTGAAGCTATGGTCGCCCTTTCCCGAATATTGATACTGATCCAACTCCGGGTTGCCCGATACCGGAAACACTTGATTGTTCACAAGCGGCACCAGCCCGTCCGGCCCGGTTATCTTCG
>JANODS010001165.1:0-2324 GCA_031412835.1 Acidobacteriota bacterium
GACGAACGCGCCGTTTCCTTGCACCACATACACCACGTCAGGATCAGCCGGGTCAACCACGAGCTGTTGGACGCCGAAGAATGGAGCCTCCCGCGCCGTGTCACTCCAAGTCACCCCGCTATCGTCACTTTTGATCACCAAGCTTTGCCGATCCGGGAAATAGGCCCCCCGCACACCATAGACCCTTTGGGGCCGACTCCCCGCCGAGGCTACCCTCGAGATGTTCTCGGCCACCGGCCGAAGCGTAGCGCCCCTATCCTCGGAAACAAACAGACTCGACCTCCCCAGCACCACCGCCCAAACCCGGTTCGCTGCGCGGTCCACCTCCAACCACGCCACCGGACCGGGCGCGCCAAACCGCGGGGCCGCGCCGCCCAGGGCAACGTAATCCGGCGTGTTCCCCTCCCGATTCTTCGTCACAAAAAAACCACCCTCCACTCTTTCATCGGCCACCACACCCGCGGCCCCGGAAGACACCCGGACCTGCCAATTGACCCCTCCGTCGTTACTGCAAACCAATTGAGAAACACCGGTTCTCGTGCACAGCATGCGCGTATTCAGCGGGTGCGCAACCAACGCCCCAGACCATGGGCCCGGAACCCGGCGCCAGGTCGCGCCCCGATCTCCACTAACCCAGTTACTACCCGAATCACGCGTGCCGACGAACACCTCTTGCCCAGCCCGCTGGATCGAAACGACGGTCCCAAATCCGGCCCCACCCAACGCCCGGAGCCCTCCCTCCCTTGGCCCGAAAAGCGTACTCCGCTGATCGGTGAAAGGAGCCGCATTGTCCACGGGGAAATCCGTTGCCCCGGTCGACCCGGCGATCAGCAGATCCCCGTTGGCATCGAACGCCAAACTCCGCGGCAAGATCGGCTGGTTCGTGTTTCCCAGCAGCGTCGAAAACAGCAGTTGCGATCCGTCCGCACTCAGTTGCGCGCAGTAGCCCGCCGATCGTGTCGCGACTGGTCGGAACAGGCTGCCAGAGGTCAAAGGAATACCATCCTCCCGCCCCGAACCACAAAAAACCGGACGTCCCTCGGCGTCCACCCCAAGTGAACTTACTTGCACTGTCCCCAGAGCGCCGCCAAAGTAGGTTGCAAAAAGCTTCTTCCCGGTTGGACTAAACTTCGCCACGAAACCCTGGAACCCGGGGGCCTGCTCCTGGTAGGCTCCGGGAGTAGCGAAGCCGGGGGAGGTTTGAATCACCCCGCCCACAAAGACGTTCCCGGCTTGATCCGCCGCCACCGCCCCCACCGAAGATCCAAAACCTAGGACCTTCGAAAACACGAGTTGTCCAGCCGCGTCGAGCTTCATCACGTACAGCAGCGGATTCAATATACGCTCAGGCACCTCATCCGAAAAGGGAGGTCCGATACTCAGCGTGACCCCCGCGACAAAGGTATTACCCTGACCATCGCTCGCCATCCACCGAACATCGTCGTCGCCCGAACCACCGATGTAAGTCAAGTACGGCCAAGTCTCCTGTGCTGGAGTGAGCCCGGCCAAGAGCAACAGCAGAATGCTCCATCGCATACCAGGAGTGTCGCATAAATCGAAAGAAAACCCCTCATTTGGCCGATTTGTCGTCGCTCCGACCAACGCGATCACAGATCATTCAGATTTCTTTTCGACCCCCTAAGCCATTTGCTTGCAACAAATCCAATGCAAATCGCCCTCCTCCTCAGTCGCAATTCCTTGACACCCCTGTGCTAGGTTTTTAGTGCGAAGGCGCTCTTCCAAATCTGCTGCTCGACAGCGGTTCGGACGAGCGCCTTTTCCATTTCCAAAGGAGAATTTTATGTCCACCGCAACAACGGATGAACAGAAAAAGCGCCGCGCCGAAGCTTCTCGGCAAAACGGTCGCAAAAGCAAGGGACCTATTTCGCCCGACGGCAAATATCGCAGCTCCATGAACGCGATTACAACCGGTCTCCATGTCGAGTTACACAAAGAGGATCTACCGTCATTCTATAACTTGATCTCTTCGGACAGTCGGGAAGAGTACTTACGAGGTCTCCAAGCGCACTACCGTAAATTCAAACCAGATTCCGAGGTCGAACAAGGCTATGTCCGCCGCATGACCTCCGAAATGTTCAGCTTTGATCGAAACACGTCGCTCTACACCAGAGCCATGCAGGAAGAACTCGATACCGTCCTCCGGGAGTATCCCGATATCGACGTGGACACCCAGTCTCTTAACGGTCACAAACGGGCGATCACACAAAGAGAACTTTTCCGCACCATCGAGCGCAACAAAAAAGCGCATCTCCAGGCGTACGAAAAGCTCATGAAGCTCTTGGCGCAGTCCAGAAAGTTGTTCC
>JANODS010001166.1:0-1367 GCA_031412835.1 Acidobacteriota bacterium
AAAGCCCAGGTGTCGGGTCGCTGCGCCGATGATCTTCGCTGCTTCGAGATCCTCCGCTCGGCGGGACTCATAGCTGGCATCGCCTTCAGTGAAGAAGGTCGCAATCAGCGACCGGCGGGAGGCCATCAGGGAAGAGCAGGAGAGGACAGCGTCGTCGAGATGAGGCGACAGAACAAGCGTCAGGCGTGCCATAGAGCCGCTCCTACGCCAAAGCCCATCGTCAGCACCAACGTCTTCTCTTTCGGGTTCGGCGGATAGCCCCGCGCCGTCAACACGGCGTCGTTCACGACGACCCATGGCACGTTTGGAAACAGAGAGCCGAACAGCGGCTCCACCGGGCCATAGAGCCCTGGATAAGTTGACGACTGCGCCTCGCCTTCCTCGGTAATCCGGTTCGGCAGGCCGAGCACGACACCGTCGTAGTCACCAACGGCGGACAAGGCAAGCCTGACGAAGGCCCTCAGCCGGTCACGGCCTTCGGCTTCTGGCAACGCGGTTCGGCCGTAGGGCAGGTCCCGGGTGAAGGCTGTATTTTCGGTCAAGGTCATCCGCTTCAACTGTGTTTGGCCCAGGTCAATGGCCAGCGGCCGACGCCATCCAAATTCGGCCCAGATCGCCTCAGCGCCCCGGCGAGCGCAGAATGGATCGGGCAAGAGTTGGGTGTGAGGAAAGGGTATCGCGGCGGCCTCGCCTCCGGTGATGAGCAGCCGTTCAAAACCGGCCGCGCGGTCGAGTCCATCGCCAGCCGCGGTCTCCGCGGTGCCGGCGTGCAACTGTTCAAGAAACTCGGCGAGGCCCGCGAAATAAGCCGCTTTGTCGTCGCGCAATTGAAACAGCGCCGCGTGCCGGGCCAGCCCGTGCCATACTTCCAGCCCTTCTAAACCGGGATGCTGATAGACAATCACCCGAGCGGTTCCTTCGTCTCGGTGACGGGTAGCCAAGTGGCGCAAGGCTTCTTCGCGAAGTGGCTGTAGTAAAACTGCTGACTCCGATAGGCCAATTTGCAAAGCAAGAGTGCGGCCTGGAAAAGGCTATAGAGCACTTTCTCCCGCCCCGGTGCCTCGCTGAGCTTGCTCCGGTCGAGCGTCCGGCGCTGGGGCTTTTCGCGCGGAAGGAAATGCGCGAGGCGTTCGAGTTCCAGCCGCATTCGTTGGTACTTGCGAAACATGCCGCGCAGGGTCTCAGGCGGCCGATACTGAATCCCGGCCGGGGTGCAGCGGAGGGCTTCCGGTGCGCGGCCTAACGATAGGTAGATGTCATCGCAACGGATGCCCGCCGCCAGATTCAGAAACGGGTTGTCCGCGGCAGGCTCCCACCGCAGCTCGGCGACGGTTGGAATGCGCCAATACCGAATCGCAAAGCACTGG
>JANODS010001167.1:0-1100 GCA_031412835.1 Acidobacteriota bacterium
CGAAGGCGTACGCTTCACAAACGCCTTCGTCACGAACTCCCTCTGCGCCCCCTCCCGCGCCACCTGCCTCACCGGAACCCTCTCGCACGTCAACAAGGTCTACGGCAACTCCGAACGCAAAGACGCGATCGAAACCATGGATCCCGCCGTCCCCACCTACCCCGAGCTTCTCCAAAAATCCGGCTACCGCACCGGCATCGTCGGCAAGTGGCACCTCAGCCACGACCCCCGCGGCTTCGATACCTGGCACGTCCTCCCCGGCCAAGGCGTCTACCTCAACCCCGAATTCATCGAAAACGGAAAGCGCAAAACCTACCCCGGCCACGTCACCGACATCACCACCGACATGGCCCTAGAGTTCCTCTCTCAACCCGACCCCCGACCCTTCTGCCTCATCTACCAACCCAAAGGCCCCCATCGACCGTTTACCCCCTGCCCCCGTCACGCCAAGCTCTTCTCCGAAGCCGACCTCCCCCTCCCTCCCAACTTCAACGACGATTTCGCCACTCGCAAAATCGCCCGCGAAGCAGAAGACATGCGCCTCGACCTCAGCCTCGCCCCCGACTACCCCGACCTCCCCAAAAACCTCTCCCCCGCAGAACGCAAACACTGGATCTACCAACGTTTCGTCAAGGACATGTACCGCAACGTAGTCGGCATCGACGAAGGCCTCGGCCGCGTCCTCGCACACCTCGACAAATCCGGCCAAGCCAACAACACCCTCATAATGTACACCTCCGACAACGGCTTCTATCTAGGCGAGCACGGCTGGTATGACAAGCGCTTCATGTACGAACCCTCCCTCCGCGTCCCCCTCTTGATTCGTTATCCCGGCCTCGTCAAACCCTCCCAGATCTCCCCCGCCATGGTCATGAATATCGACCACGCCCCCACCATCCTCGCCGCCGCCGGCCTCCCCGTCCCCACCCAAATGCAGGGCCAAAGCCTCCTCCCCGTCCTCACCGGCAAGCCCCCCGCCACGTGGCGCAAGTCCATTTACTACCACTACTACGAAAACTCCTGGGCCGAGCGCCCCACCTCCGCCGCCCAAGCCACCGACCCAACCTTCGCCTACCTAACCCCCCACCGAGTCACTCCTC
>JANODS010001168.1:0-2036 GCA_031412835.1 Acidobacteriota bacterium
CCGAACAACCCTCCGACCAAAAAGTTCGCGAAGCCCGGAAGAAAGGCCAAGTCTTTCAAAGCCGCGACATCACCCAGGCCCTCGCCTTCCTCACCGGTGCCGGCATCGTCGCCGGTGCAGGCACCCTATTTGTCACCCAACTCGCCGGCTTCCTCCGCCAAAGTCTCCAACCCGAACTCCTCGCCGCCCCCCTCGATCCCGCCTTCCTCCTCGAACGCACCGGAGCCGCCTTCACCCGCTGGCTCATCCTCTCCCTCCCCGTCGCCGCCGCCCTCGCCCTCGTCACCGGCCTCACCATCTTTCTCCAAGTCAAAAGCCTCTTCTCCCTCGAAATCATCCAACCGAAATTCGACAAGCTCAACCCCATCGCCGGCTTCCAAAACATCTTTTTCAAGGGCAAAACATACATCACCCTCGTCAAGAGCCTCGTTAGCTTCACCGTCGTTCTCGTCGTTGCGTACCTCTATATCAAGGACGCCCTCTTCGCCGTCACCCTCGCCTCCCGCCTCCCCGTCTTCGAAGCCGCCAGCCTCGCCGGCGACCTCCTCGCCGGGCTGCTCCTCCGCGTCGGCGGCGTCTTCCTCGTCCTCGGCGGAGCCGACTACCTCCTCCAAAAGAAGCTCTACATGAAGGACCAAATGATGAGCAAAGAAGACGTCAAGCAGGAATACAAGCAGAACGAAGGCGACCCCCACATCAAGCACCAACGCCGCCACCTCCACGAAGAAGCCCTCAAAGGCGGCGCCATCGTCAACGTCCCCAAAGCCGACGTCGTTGTCGTCAACCCCACCCACGTCGCCGTCGCCCTCTCCTATGATCGCGAGTCCATGAACGCCCCCCGCGTCGTCGCCAAAGGTTCCGGCGATCTTGCCGCCCGCATCCGCGCCCTCGCCGAGGAACACAAGGTCCCCATCCTCCAAAACATCGTCCTCGCCCGCACCCTCCACACCGTCGAACTCGAACACGAAATCCCCGAAGAACTCTTCGACGCCGTCGCCGAAGTGCTCCAGTGGGTCTACGAACTTCGCCAACAATCGGAAGCCAAATCATGAGCGTCAAAGTTCAATACACCATCCCCGGCTGGGAGCCCTCTCCCTCCTCCACCCCACTCCCGGACAACGCCCCCGTCGTCTTCGAAGAACGTCTCCGCCAACTCGGCCGTCCCGCCGCCACCACCTGGCAGCAGGTCCTCCATCTCGATCTCCCCCAACCCGGCGACCTCGCCCTACCCCCTCCGCCCCGGCCCCAAACTCACATCTATTCCGATCCCGCCGAAGACCGCCGCCGCTGGCAAGGCCTCCTCCACCGTCACCTCACCTCCCCCGCGCCCTCCACGTCCCCGGAAGTTGCCCGGATGCTCGCCGCCCTCGCCCGCATGGAGCAAAACGAAATCGAAATCGAAACCCGCATGACCATTGAGGCACAAGACTAACCATGGCCGCCTGGACCGAAGAAGACGCCTATCTCATCGCCGAAAGAGCCCACGAATGGGCCATGCAAGGTGCCCACGAAGAAGCCGCCATCCTGCTCACCGGTCTCGTCGCCGCCGTGCCCTCTTATCCCTACGCCCGCCGCGCCCTCGCCGCCATCTACCTCCAAAACAACCACCCCGCCGAAGCCCTCGCCACCCTCGACGCCTCTCCCGCCCTCAGCCAGGATCGCGACGCCCGCCAACTCCGCCTCGAGGCCCTCCTCGCCCTCGGCCGTCGCCAGGAAGCCGAACGCGAATTTGCCCTCCTCCGCCCCGGTCTCGACCCCGCCCAAGTCCAACGCCTCTACTGGCGCTTCGAAACTTCAAGAACCTAAGCAACCTCAAGCCTCCCCCGCCGATAACTGGGGCGTCGAAGCAAGAGCTTAAGACTAAATAGGAGATCAATAAAATGTCACAAGTTTCCAATACCCCCCCCAACGCCCCCATGCACCGCCACAACACAAACCAGATTAGCAACCAGGCGACCAAAAAAAAAGTCTTAAAAAGCAATTCGACCGGCCCAGCGAACGAATACGCCAACGCCAACGCCCCCCAAACCCACAAA
>JANODS010001169.1:0-5232 GCA_031412835.1 Acidobacteriota bacterium
TCTCGAGGGCAGGGAAGAGAAGGACCCCGAAAAGCTCAAGCGCGAACAACAGCAGCGCGAAGCCGACCGCGCCTCCGCCGTCCTCCGCACCCCCTTCGCCGAGGCCCTCAAAAAGTCCCCCTTCACCTCGGAGTTCCTGACCCACTGCCGAACCATCGGCCACGGCCAACGCGTGCTGGTCCAGTTCACGTGGCTGGGCGAAACCCTCCGCCTCGATGCCAGAACTAAGCGCCTGGAGCTCATCCCCTCCGCCGTCGGCATCGCCGCCGTCTTCTCCGCCGACGGTGTCGAAACCGCACGGGAACTTCTCGATTTAACCGGCGATCCCGCCGCCCTAGCCAGCCGCTGGCTTACCAACCCGGAGTAAAACGAACCCATGCAAAGCGACGTGTCAAAAGTGATTCGCGCCGCCCACTTCGCCGCCGTCAAGCACGCGGCGCAGCGCCGGAAAGGCGAAGCGGCCGAACCCTACGTCAACCATGTCCTCGAAGTCGCGAACCTCGTGGCCGAGGCCGGCCTTGACGCCGACGTGATCGCCGCCGCCCTCCTCCATGACACCGTCGAGGATACCGCAACCTCCGCCGCCGAACTGGAAGCCGAATTCGGCACTATCGTCACCCGCCTCGTCCTCGAGCTGACCGACGATAAGTCCCTCCCGAAAGCCGAACGCAAACGCCTCCAGGTCGAACGCGCGCCCCATAAGTCCGCCAGCGCCCAAGCCATCAAGACCGCCGACAAGATCTCGAATCTCCGGTCGATCCTAGCCAGTCCTCCCGCCGACTGGGACCAGGAGCGAAAGCGGCAGTACTTTGAATTCGCGAACGCCGTCGTCGCCGGCTTATCCCTCGCCCCGGAATCGTTGCGAACCGAATTCGCCGCCGTTTACCGGCGCTTATAACCCCCCGCCTTACTTCTTAGTCGGTATCGTCCAAAGGTAAAAGGTCTGGCTGAGTCCTGTAAACTCGGAATCGTCGTAAGTGTCAAGATTCACCTGTTTCTCGGCCTTCCAGTCCCCTAAGTCGAAGGTGTTCGACACCACCCGCGTTCCCGGCTTCAGATCGGCCAGTAACTTCGGGCGCAGCTTCATATTCACACTCGGCAGCAGAAACAGGGTCACCACCGTGGCTTCCCGAAAGTCCGCTTGAAAAAGGTCCTTTTCCTCAAACCGGACGAGTGCCTCGACCCCCGCCACCCGCGCATTCTCTCGTGCTTCCTTGATCCTCTGCGGGTCAATATCAAACCCGACGCCCCGAATTCCATGCGCCTTCGCCGCCGCGATCACTATCCGTCCATCGCCGCACCCCAAGTCGTACAGCACGTCCGTTTTCTGGATCTTCGCCAGCTTCAACATCTCCTTCACCGCCGCTTCGGTCGATGGCACGTAGGGGACGTCCAGTTTGCGTTTCGGCTTCTCCTGGGCGATCAGCGGAGCAAGCGAAGATAAGAGAAGGAAGGTTCTGCGGAGCATATCTGCTCGCGATTATGACAGATTATTCCCGCCCTTCACCGAACCCCAAAGTTACCCTGACCGCCCGAACCCCCTCCGCGGTCGGCAACGAACCCTGCGCCAGGTTCGTACTACCCCCGCCCCGGCCTCCGTGGGCCGCCAGCAAAGGCTTCAGCGAGTTCCCGCAGTGCACCAAATTCGAAGCCAGCATCACCGACGTCGGTTCTTGACTCACAAACAGCAAGGTCCCCGGGCCTTGCGCCAAAAAGGCATTCGCCAGCGCCCGGCTCGCGTCGTCAATCGGCCCATCCACCACCTGCCGCGCCCCATGCCCGTAAAGCTCCCGCCCGCGATATCCTGCCAACTCCAGCCCCAACTTCTGCGCCCGCTTGTCCGCCTCTTTCGCCGCCTCGGCCTGACCCGCCAGCGCCGCCTCCAACTGCTCCCGCTCCGCCCGCATCGCCCGCAGCGCCCGATGCCCGCACAGAAAATGAACTCGCAGATTTCCCCGAATCTTTTCCGTCTTCCGAATCCAAATCGGTCCGATCTCCCCCGTCGCCCGCACGTGCGTCCCACCGCAAGCCGACCGGTCCAGACCCTCCATCGTCACAATCCGAATCGTCCCGGTTCGTTCCGTCGCTTTCCGCAAACCTACCGCCGTTTCGGCGTCTTCATAAGTCACCTCCACCGCCCGGTTCCGAAACACCTCGGCGTTCGCCCGGTCCTCCAGCGCCGCCAAATCCAGTCGCTCCGTCGCCAGGTCAACCGTCGAAGTCTCTAATCCTAAATGCACTCCCACCGTCAAATACGGCGTCACCGCCGACAGCAAATGCTGCCCGCTATGCTGCTGCATATGGTCAAAACGCCGCCCCCAATCAATCTCTCCCTTAACCGTCGTCCCCGTCAAGGGCCCCGCCAAAACATGGGCAATCCGTCCGTCATCCTCATCGACAACATCCAAAACGGCGACGCCGTTCAGCGTCCCCAAGTCGTGTAACTGACCACCCGAAGTCGGATAGAAGGCCGTCCGGTCGAGATACACCCGACGGCCCTCTTCCTTGGATTCTATAACATGCGCCTCAAACGACGTGGCGTATGCGTTGTCGTAGTAAAGGCGCATGATAGTTACTGAATCGCCAAGGTGACTCGATTACTAACTAAGTTGCCAAAGTTGAGGAACAGAGGCACGGCGTTTCCCTTCTCAACCGAGGTCGGCACGCGGACATTGATCTGATACAACCCGACAAAGTTGGGCGTTAGGCCCGCAAAGTCAGGAATAATCGAATCCACTTGTGCAATCGAGTTCGCCCCAATCACCACGCCCGGAGCCGGACTCACCGCCGCCAGCGGACCCGTCGGAGCGCCGACCCCGCTCAGCACCGCGGGCACCGTCGGCCCTAGTCCGAGCGCATAAATTACCAGCGTATCGCCCGACCTTGCCGGTCGCGCCGCCGCACCCAGTCCAGCGCTCGCCGGCAACGGATACGTCCCGTCCTGGTTCACGATGATCCCGTAGCCCGGATAGGCGCTAAAGGTCAGAAGACGAGGAGCCCGGTTGACGATGCGAACCGAGGTCAGGTTCGACCGTACCCCGTCCCGCTCCACCGACACTGTCGCCAAACCCTCCGGGGCATCGAACGGAATCTGGAAGTTGATCTGGCCATAAGAGGCGTAGTAGACCGGCGCGGCTTGATTGTTTACCAGGACTCGCAGGCCGTTGAACGTCGTCTGGAGCGGCAAGCTCGAAGCCGACACCGGATCACGCATTAATAATTGTTCACCAAAGACGGCCGCGATCACGCCCCGGCCCAATTCGTCATTGCCCGCAAACGTCGCGTTGTCCACCACGCCGCCCGCCGAAACCTGCGGAGGTCCTGCCGCCACCACTTCGAACTCGTAGGGCACCGTTTGCGCCCCATTAATGGCGTTGCTGTTGATTGTCACCGTCGCCGAGTAGTTGCCGGGAGCCAGGTTCGTCGAATTGGCGTTCAATTGGATGAAGTTGGTCCCCGGGAAACGGGTCGCGGTCAGCCACGGTGCCCCGGCCGAAACCGTCGCCGGATTTTCCGAGAGCGTCAACGTCCCCAACCCCGCGTTAGTGGCATTGATGAAGGTCGTCTGCTGCGGACCGGTCACCGCCAAGCGCGTCCGAACCGAGGTCTGCGACAGCGCGATGATCGGCTGCGAGGTCACCCGCAAAGTCACGGGGATGGTCTTATTGTCCAGCGCGAACGTCGAGCCGGAAATCACCACAGCACCGTTGTAGGTGCCCTCCGCCAACCCCGGGTTCGTAGCGCGAATCGAGTACGGCAAGGTAAACGCGAAGCTGCTGGCCCCGTCGAAGGCTAGGGAAAGCCAATTGCCGCCGGTCGTCGTGGTCGCCGTGCCCTGAATCTGGCTGTTGGTGGCGAACGGAGCCGAAGCCGTGGCTCCGGTTCGAGTCGGCAGATACAGGGTCGTCGCGTCGGGGACGCTGCCGCCAACCTGTACGGTAACCGTAATTGTCTGCGGTGCGTCGATCGCGGCCGGGTCCGATACCGTCACGATACCCGTGTAACTGCCGCGGGTTAGTGAGGCCGTATTCAGAGCAAACTGAACCGGGGTGCAGGTGTTGCCGCCGAGCGAGCAGACTCGCGGGGGGCCTATCGTCGGGGCAATCCAACTCACTGAAGAACGGGCCGATAGCGTTAGAGTCCCGCTTCCTGAATTGGTCGCGTCGATGGTGCGGGGGGCACCGTTGGCACCCACCGCAATAGAGATTGGACCCAAGGTCGTCTCGGAAAGTCGTAGACGGGGCTGAGCCGCGGCAATGCCGACGGAACAGGCCCCAAGTGCCAACAAGGGCAGAAATCGGCGAAGGGTGGCCGGAAGAGAGGCTGTCATAGTATTCCTCACAATTTTAGTTGATTTTGTTTTGGACGCGGGAGAACAGCGGGGACACGGAGGAGCGGTTTGATTAGACCCATTCGAGCGCGCCCTTCTTGTAGGCCCAGACGTAGCCGACGACGAGGATCGCCAGGAAAGCCATCGCCTCTGCCACCCCAAACCAGCCCAACTGCTTATAGCGGACCGCCCAGGGGAACAGGAACACGGTTTCAACGTCAAAGATCACGAACAAGATGGCGATCAGATAGAACCGAACCGTATAGCGCCCACGGGAGCCGCCAAGGGTCTCAATTCCACATTCGTAAGCTTCCAACTTCACGCGGTTGGGCATGGACGGCCGCAACAATTTGCCCATCAACAAAGCGCCCAGCGGGAACGCAATGCAAATGCACAAGAACACGAAAAGAGGAAGATAGCCTTCCAACATACCGTTACTATACCTTAGAACGATGTGGAATAAGCGATTGGGTGCCCGAATTGCCAACGCTCTGGTTCTCGCCCTGGGGGCCGCGTGCTTCTGGTTGGCCGGAAGGAACCTGTGGACCCACCTCCGCATGCGGACGGTTCCCGTCGAGGTGGTTCGAAGCTCTCTTCTGCTCGATGCGCCCGGCAACGGCTCCGATCTCGATTTAGTCCTTCGACTCGACCTGAAGACCACCGACGGCTCGAACCGTCTGATCCACTGGGAGGGCGCGCCGGGCCGCGCGGCCTATCCTGAAGAAGGCTACGATGAGCTTCGTAGATGGGCGCCGGGCACCCGTCATCAAATTCACCAACTCCGGGGCCAGGCCCGCGGGCTCCGCCTGCCGACCAGCCAGTCACCAGAACTGTTGGCAATGACCATCTACCTGTTTCTTGGGTTCTTCCTTGCGTTCATCCTCTTCGTCTTCCGGGCCGTC
>JANODS010001170.1:0-10236 GCA_031412835.1 Acidobacteriota bacterium
TTCCGCGCAAACGGCGTCGGCCCTGGATAGATGATGCCCACAAAATCCGGTCGCGACGACACGCTTCCCAACGCATCCCCCGCGTTCTGTTTGTCGAACTCCTCGTACAGCACCGCCGCCGGTGCCGATAGCTCCGCCCCCGCCGAAAATCCCATCATCCCAATCTTGTTTGGGTCAATATTCCATTCCTTGGCATAGGCCCTCACCACCCGCACCGCCTGCAACGCATCGTTCACCGCGTCCACCTCGGCCTTGTACCCATCCTTCCGCAGCCGATTCCGCAAAATCACCGTGTTCACCCCGTAATTGTAGAAAAACGGCACGAAATCCGCGCTCTCCGTTCCTACGTTCAGCGTGTTATGCCCGCCCCCCGCCGCCAAAATCACCACCGCCCCCGTATTCAAACTCCGGTCCACCAAGTGCATCTCAATCGATGGGTTGTGAATGTTCACGATGCTGTTAATCCTTCCCGCCACCGTCTGGCTCATGTTGTACTGCTCGACCTCTTTCACCTTCTCCGCCTTCAGAAACGGCGACCCCGCCGGATACAGCGGCACCACCACCCCTCCCGGCAAAATTGGCTGAGGCGCATAAGGCCCGTCCGTCACCGGCCCCGGTTTCGGAATTCCCATCGCCGGTGGCAACGGGGGCAAAGCAATCTGCGCACTCAAGCCCACAACTGTCGAGGCAAACACCAGCAAAAATTTCATAAAGAATATCCCGCCCCAGCCTATCAAAACCACCCTCAGTGCGACAGCGTGTACGCGATAAAATTCACCGCCAGCCGCAGCCCCAGCGCCGAATACTTCTCCGGGTACTCCACGTCGTCCGCCAACTGCCAGGAGTCTCCCAGGTCGTTGTTAAACGTCATCACCACCACCAATCGCCCCTTGTCATCCCGAATCCCCCGCCACTTCGGATCCTTGCCGTCGGCCCGATATGTCGTCGCGCCGCCCGAACGCTGCATCGACCGATAGTTGGCCACCTGATACTTCTCCTGGATGTCGTAGACAATGCCGAACACGGCGTCGCCATCCGGAATGTCAACGATCTCGCGGTTTGGAAAAATCTTGTTCATCCCCACTGCAAAACCGTCCCACTCGCGCGTACCGAAGAAGGAGTCGCAGAGTAAGAAGCCACCACGGAGTAAGTAGTCGCGTATCTTGCCGCCTGCGCGTCCGTCAGATTCCAATTAGACGGCATTCCGACGTGTAAGTACGGCCAGTTATAAATGTCGTCGCCATCGTCCGGGCTCACCGGCTGCTCCACACTGCGAACGTCAATGCGCGTCAAACGCCGCAGCGCCTGCGCCAAAAAGCGGTCACCCCGGGGATAGTCCACCGTCCAACTGCCCCCGCCCCGTCCTCCTCCGCCTCTCCCCGAATCGAACATCAGCCGACCCAATACAAAGTCTGCCGGCATCTGGTAATCCGCCGGAAGGCTCGCCTCGCTACTCGCGCCCTCCATCGCCGGGTATTCGCGAAACGGCCTCTGTGCCCACGCCAGCGCCAGCGCACCGAACAGCAGCAACGAAAATAGCCAGCCGAAGCGTCTCGATCGCATCACTTACCGGCAGTATATTACGCGCGGGTCGGAGCCGAATGCAAAGTTATGTCAAATCCATGTCAATGGGATTGCAATGCTTGCCACCACCCGTTATGCTCCCCTCAGATGCCCCGCCTTTCGTTGATCCTACTCAGTTTTCTCCCCCTAATGGCCCAACCCCCTGGATTCCCCCCCGGCGGGCGGCCTGGCGGCGGAACTCCCGGCGGCTTCCCCGGCATGGGCGGCCGCACCAAGGTTCTCAAAGAGTTCGACAAGGACGGGAACGGCGTCCTGAACGCCGAAGAGCGAAAGGCCGCCCGCGCCCATCTGGCCGCGCAACCGCGCCGTGGATTTGGCGGGCGTCGCGGAGGTGGAGGCCCCGGCGGTCCACCCCCCGGCGGCTTTCCCGGCGGTCCACCCAGAGAAGGCCCCCCCGGCGGTGAACCCCGGAAGTTCGAACCCGGCCTCAAGATCAACCCCGCCGATGTCCCCCCCGCCACGGGTGCCTTCTACGACGCCGCCGTCGTCCGTACCCTCTTCTTCGAGTTCGAAGCCGCCGACTGGGAAAAGGAACTCGCCGACTTCTATCACACCGACGTCGATATCCCCGCCAAACTCACCGTCGACGGCAAAGTCTACCCCGACGTCGGCATCGCCTTCCGCGGACAAACGTCCTTCATGATGGCCCCCAAAGGCGGCAAGCGTTCCCTCGACGTTTCCCTCAACTTCCTCCATGAAGATCAACGCCTCCAAGGCTATCGTTCCCTCAATCTCCTCAACGCCTCCGGAGACCCCACCATGATGCGCTCCGCGCTCTACCACTACATCGCCCGCCAATACATCGCCGCGCCCAAAGCCAACTGGGTCCGCGTCGTCATCAACGGCGAAAACTGGGGCCTCTACGTCAACGTCCAACAAATCAATAGCGAGCTCGTGAAGGAAAACTTCAAATCCTCCAAAGGCACCCGCTGGAAAGTCCCCGGCAGCCCCATGGGCCAAGGCGGCTTCTCCTACCTCGGCGACGACCCCGCCGCCTACCGCAAAGCCTACGAGATCAAAAGCAAGGACGATCCCAAAGCTTGGCACGCGCTTATCAAGCTCTGCAAAGCCCTCCGCGACACCCCGCCCGAAAGCCTCGAAAAAGCCCTTGAGCCCATGCTCGACCTCGAAGGCACCCTGAAATTCCTCGCCATCGACAAAGCCCTCATCAACAACGACGGCTTCTGGACCCGCGCCAGCGACTATTCGCTCTATCTCGACCCCGCTGGCAAGTTCCATCTCATCCCCTGGGACGCCAACGAAACCCTCCGCGAAACCGAAGGCGGCATGTTCGGCCGACGCGGCGGCCCAGGTGGAGGTGGAGAACCGCCACCCCCCCAGAACGCCGAACTCGACCCCTTCGCCGGCGAGTCCGACTCCAACAAAGTGCTTCTTACCAAACTGCTCGCCGTCCCCGCCGTCCGCGCCCGCTACCTCGGCTACATGCGCGACATCGCCGAAAACTGGCTCGATTGGAAAAAGGTCGGGCCTGTCGTCGAGCAGTTTCAAAAAACGATCAACCCCTATTTAAAGGCGGATACTAAGAAACTCTTCTCCACCGACATTACGCTCCGCGCCGTTACCGAGGACAACATCGCCCCCGGCTTCGGACCCACCGCCGCGCCCCATCTCAGCCTCAAATCGTTCTGCGAACAGCGCCGAAAGTACTTACTCTCGTACCCGGGAATCAAGCGGTAACGAAACCCATTTACTTCGACGCGCGCATGTGGCACAATTCCTCCAGTTCCCGGGGCATTCCCCTTTCTGGATGCAAATATGCGCAGCTCTCTGATCCTCGTCCTGATCTCGACCGCGGCCCTCGCCGCCCCCAAGCTCCCCCCGCCCGCCACCCATAAAATCGACTTCGAAAAAGAAGTCCAACCCATCCTCGCCCAGAAGTGTCACGCCTGCCACGGCGACGAGGCCCAGCAGTCCGGCCTCCGCCTCGACAAGCGCCAGAACGCCATGCGCGGCGGCGACTACGGCCCCGTCATCCTCGCCGGTAACAGCGCCGGCAGCAAGCTCATCCTTCGCCTCGTCAATGGCGATGGCGGCCTACAAATGCCGCCCACCGGCCCCCTCTCGGACGAAGAGATCGGCATCCTCCGGGCCTGGATCGACCAAGGGGCGGACTTCCGCATTCAAGTCGCCGAAGAAGCGCCCCCCGCTCCCGTCGACCCCCAACTCGCCGCCCTCATCGCCGCCATTCGCGCCCAAAACCTCGCCACCACCACCAAACTCATCACCGCCCAACCCAACCTCGTCAAGGCCCGCGACCACGCCGGAGCCACCCCCCTCCATCACGCCGCCGGTTTCGGCAACCTCGAAACCATGCGCCTCCTCCTCGCCCAAGGCGCCGACGCCAACGCCGGCAACAAGCGCAAATCCACGCCCCTCTTCTGGGCTATCTCCGACGAAGCCAAAGTCCGCCTGCTCCTTGAAAACGGTGCCAATCCCAACGCCAAATCCAGCGACGGCCGCACCCCTCTTTATCAAACCGCCGTCATGCCCAACGCGCTCGGCACCATGCGCCTCCTCCTCGACAAGGGGGCCAACCCCAACGCGACGATGCTCAACGGTGCCACCCCGCTCATCGCCGCCGCCCGCGTCAGCCTCCCGTCCGTTCGACTCCTGCTTGAAAGAAAAGCCGACGTTAACGCCCGGAACGCCGCCGGTGCCACCGCCCTCATGGCGGCCGCTCAAACCGGCCGTCCCGACACCGTCCGCTTCCTCCTCAGCAAAGGGGCCGACGCCAAGGTCAGAACCAAGAAGAACGAAACCGCCCTCGCCGACGCCGCCACCGCCGGCAACCTGGAAGTGGTGCAACTCCTCCTCGACCACGGTGCCGAAGTCAATGTCCAGGACGCCCGCGGCTACTCCGCCCTTCTCTACGCCGCCGGTTCGGACACCATCCCCGCCCCTGTAGTGAAACTCCTGCTCGCCAAAGGTGCCGATGCCACCGTTAAAGGCGATGACGAAACCGCCGCCATGTTAGCCGCCAAACGCGGCCCCACGGAAGTCGCCCGCCTCCTCGGCGTCTCCCCGCCCGCCCCTGCCGCTACCTCCACCAAACACCGCGAGACCACCATCGCCGAAGCCGTTGCCCCGGCCTTTGGCCTGCTCCAAAAGCAGAGCCACAACTTCATCCGCATCGGCGGCTGCAACTCCTGCCATGCGCAGGATCTGCCCTCCGCCGCAGCCGCCATCGCCCGCCAGCGTGGCCTTCCGGCGCCGAAGGAGATCCCCCAGCTCCCCCAGAGCATGCACACCGTCAATCCGGAGCGTGTGATGGACCTCGTCGTCGTCGGAGTCACCAGCGCCGGCTGGGAGATGTTCGACTTCGGCCACAACGGAGTGCCCCGCGACGAATATACCGATGCCACCGCCCGCTTCATGAAGTCGATGCAGGCCCCCGATGGCCACTGGACGACGGTCGAAGGCCGCCGCCCGCCCATGAACGCCGGTGACTACCAAGCAACGGCCCTCGCGATCTACACCCTCAAGACCTACGCCCCCCCAGCCGAGAAGGCAGACACCGAGAAGGCAATCGCCCGCGCCGCCGCCTGGCTCGAAGCCGCCCGCCCCATCAACACGCAGGACCGAGCCTTTCATCTCCTCGGCCTAGCCTGGTCCAACGCCCGGCCCGCCGCCATCGCAGCCGCCGCCAAAGAGTTAATGGCGACCCAGCAACCCGACGGAGGCTGGAAGCAAATGCCGACTCTGCCCACGGATGCCTACGCCACCGGCCAAGCCCTTTACGCCCTCAGCGCGGCCGCCCGCACCCCGGCGACCCACCCGACCTACAAGAAGGGAGTCCGCTACCTCCTCGACACCCAAGCCGCCGACGGCTCTTGGCTCGTGAAGTCGCGGTCCATCTGGGTCCAGCCCTACTTTGAAAGCGGCTTCCCCTACGCCCACGACCAATGGATCTCTGCCGCCGGCACGAGCTGGGCCACGATGGCCCTCGTCATGGCCGCCGAACCCCAGCGCATCTCCGCTATCAAATAGCCAAGACTAGGGGAATACCGCCGATTCCTGAGGGGTTGCCAAATGAAAGATCTCCGTCAACACGCGCACCACTTGATTGACCGCATTCCCGAGACGCAGCTTTCCGGCCTGGTTCAGTTCTTGGAAACAATTGTCGATCCCGTCGCGGCTGCCCTACGCAACGCGCCGCTCTACGACGAGCCGGAGACGGACGACGAGAAAGCAGCCGTCGCCGAAGCCTACGGTTGGCTCCAGAAGAATGGAGGCAAGGGCATTCCTCACCACGAGCCCATGCTGAGGCTGGGACTCGATTAGCGTGGAGATCGAGTGGACTGTCTCGATAAAAGCATTGCCCGCCGGGTTAAGCAGTCCGTCGAGCGCTTCGCTGAAACCGGCGCTGGCCACTTCAAGCGGCTCCAGGGCATCGACCCGCCCCAGTTCCGCCTTCGCGTCGGCGATTATCGTGCTCCTCGTCCGCAACCGCCGCGAAGCCTACCGCTGAGCGCTCGCTGCCATCTCAAAACAGCTCCTTATCTCGCCTGGATTCTCTCCGCTCGAGCAACTACCACACCGCCCGATGATAGTTCGCCCGAATCATCTCATCCGCCGTGATCAGATAGGCGTCCGCCGCACACCGGGCGTGCGCGACGATCAGCCTATCGAAGGCGTCCCGGGTCCAGAATTCGTGGCAAGCCGCCCGCGCCACCCGGTCAAACGGCAGCGGACAGACCAAAACATTGAGCGAATCGGCGAGGTGAGAGACCACAAAGTCCGCTCGATGCGGACTGCGCCGAACCTCATACAAATACTCTAATTCCACTCTCACAATCGGTGAGATCAGCAGGTCGTACCGCTCAGCGGCTGACCTCGCAGCCCGGCTTAACTTCTTCAAGTCGCCGATCGCTAAATGAGCCGCCACGTGGGTGTCGAGGTAGGCGTTCATCAGCAACGCCTAACGATTCCGTCGTTCCCAATCGGCCGTGATTTCGGCATTCATCTGCCGTAAGTCTTCTTCGATATTCTCGAACGTAACTCCAGGGACAATACCGGGCATTGCTCGCAGTCGAGAAAGCTTCGACGGCTTCTTCTCAGCCACCAGCTTCATCGTTTTTCCTTTATAGACAAACTCCACCTTCTCCCCGCGCGACGCCGCTTCCGCCAACGCGAACAAATTCTGCCGGGCCTTCGAAATCGTCATCGCCATTCCCTGAGCCTAACCCATACTTGTACAACTCTGCAAGCAGACTTGTACAAGTGATAAACTGCCCCTCGAAGAGGGGATCACAACATGCGAATTCAGATAATCGGGCTTCTACTCGTAGCCGCTGGAGCCCCAGCCCAAACGCTCTTTGACGGCAAAACGCTCAACGGCTGGGAGGCCCGTGCCACCTCCGCCCCTCCGGGCACGGGCGACTGGAAAGTCGAAGGCGGAGCACTCGCGTGCGGCGGAGCCGGTGCCGGCTGGATCGCCACAAAGGACACCTTCAAAGACTACCGCCTCCAACTCGAATTCAAAGGCGCCGCCACCGTCAACAGCGGCGTCTTCCTCCGCAGTCAAAAGCAAGGCGAACCCCACGTCACCGGCTATGAACTGCAAATATGGGACATGCAGCCCGCCGGCTACCTGACCGGTAGTCTGGTCGGCACCGCTAAAGCCGCCCCGACCAAAATCAAGCCCGATGTCTGGAACGCCTTCGACGTCACCCTCAAAGGCGATCATTTTGTCGTCATGCTGAACGGTCAGACCGTCCTCGATGCCAAAGACAGCAAGCACGCCGAAGGTGTCATCGGCCTCCAGTGCCAACCCAAACAACGCATCGAATTTCGCAACATCCGGGTGACCAAAGATTAAGTGATTAAAATGTGATAGAGTCCGAGCCAAATGACCAAACTTCACTCTCTCAAAGTATTTGGTTGCTTGCTGCTTTCGACGCTGGCGTTCGCCCAAGGCGACCGCGGCGCCATCACGGGTCTCATCACAGACAAGTCGGGTGCCGCCGTCCCCAATGTCGCCATCGAAGCGGTAAACACCGCCACCAACGCCCGCTTCGAAACGGTTTCCACCGGCACCGGCTCTTACCGCCTCGTCGGCCTGCCCATCGGCCTCTATGACCTTACCGCCAAGGCCGCCGGCTTCAATGCCAGTGTCCAACGCGCCGTCCAGATCCAAACCAATCAAACCGCCACCATCGACATCGGCCTAAACGTCGGTGCCGTCTCCGAAAGCGTCACCGTCCAAGGCGGCAATCCGATCATTCAAACCGAGTCGGCCGACGTCAGTATGGTCGTTGAAGCCAAGCAGTTCCTCGATCTGCCCCTCACCCTCGGTGGCGGCATCCGCAACGCCTCCAGCTTCATCAAACTATCGCCGGGCGTTAGCCCCACCGGAACCTGGACCAAATCCATCTCCGGCGGTGGAGGCTTTCAAGATCAGGTCTACTACGACGGCATCGCCCTCAGCCGTGGTGACCTCTCCAACGATTCCGAAGTCAACCCGTCCGTCGACGCCATTGCCGAGTTCAAGCTGATTACCAACAACTATTCGGCCGAGTACGCCCACGCCATGGGCGGCATCACGAGCTTCACGATGAAGAGCGGAACGAACCAGATTCACGGCACCGCCTTTGAGTTCCTGCGCAATGAAAAGATGGACGCCCGCGGCTTCTTCCCGTCTACTCGCGCTCCGGCAAAACAGAATGAATGGGGCGGGACCATCGGTGGCCCAGTCGTCCTCCCGAAAATCTACAACGGCAAAGACAAAACATTCTTCTTCTTCTCCTTTGACCAGTTCTATCGCCGCGGCGGCGCACTCGGGGGCCTCAACACCCTGCCGACCTCCCGCATGACCCAAGGCGATTTCAGTGAGTTGGGCAGCCGGATCATCTACGACCCGGCCAGTTCCGCCGTCGCCGGAAACCGTACCCCCTTTGCCGGGAATCGAATCCCCGGCAACCGCTTTAGCAAAGTCTCTTCGGTCATGCTGCCCTTCATCCCCGCGCCCGAACTCGCCGGACTCGTCAACAACTCCATCGCCCCCCTCGGGAGTCCCCGCGCCGATGAACGCACCTCCGGCTTCAAGATCGATCACACCTTCACGGCCAAAACTCGCGTCAGCGGCATGTATAACGACACCTACCGACCCTCCATCAAGAGCCCTGGCCCGTCGCGTCTCCTGCCCGTCGGCGGTGAAGCCGCCACTCTAATCCTCAACTACAACCTCCAAAAAGTACGCACCAACGTCCTCCATTTGAACATCGACCAAAATCTGACGCCCACTACGATGAACCACATCGGGCTTGGCTACTCGCGCTTCCGGAACCCGAACTTCTCCGTGGCCTTCAACGAAGGTTGGACCCAGCCCAACGGCGGCAAGCTCGGTCTTCGCGGGCTCCAATTCGACCTCACTCCTTCGGTCCTATTCGACACCGAAGGCTACACCCGCTTCGGCAACGACACCGCCAGCGACAACTACTTCCACACCTTCACCGCCCTCGACACCCTCACCATGATCCGCGGAAATCACACCCTCAAGTTCGGTGCCGAAGTCCAGCGCCATCGCGATAACTATCGCAATTACGGCAACGGCGGCGGAACGTTCCGCTACCGCCGCGAGACCACCGGCCTACCCGGCGTCGCCGCCTCCGGCGATGCCTTCGCCAGCTTCCTCCTCGGCGAAACTTACTCGGGCAGCGCCTTCTTCCGCGACTCCTTACCCGGCGGTCGCTACACCGTCTTCGGCTTCTTCGCCGACGACACTTGGAAAGTGACCAAGAAAATGACGCTCACCCTCGGCCTCCGCTGGGAGCCCATCATCCCGCACAGCGATCCCCTCGGACGCATCTCCTATGTCGACATCGCCGTACCAAACCCCGGGGCGGGGAACCGGCCCGGCACCATGCTCTTCGGCAATCAGAATGGTGTGAGCAACCGATATCTCAACGTCCTCTGGAGTAACTTTGCTCCGCGCCTCGGCTTCGCTTACCGCCTCACTAACCGCACCGTCATCCGAGCCGGCACCGGCATCTTCAACTCCAACTACATCAACCAAGGCAACGGTCTGCCCGCCTTTGGCTATGCCACCACCGCCGCCTTTGCCTCCGCCGACGGCGGCACCACCGCGGCCTTCAACTGGGACGGTGGCTTCCCGCAAAACTTCCGCCGACCGCCCGTCAAAGAACCCACCGCCGCCAACGGCCAAAGCGTAACTGCCGTCATCCCCTCCGCCTACCAACTCCCCTATAAAATCCAATGGAACTTCGCCGTCGAACACCAGTTCGCCAGCGACATCTCCATGAGCTTCTCCTACGTCGCCAATGCCGGGCGCCATCTCGCCAATACCCAGCAACTGAATCAACTCCCGCAACAGTATTGGAACCTGCCCACGTCGCTCCTCACGGCGAACATCAATTCGCCCGAAGCCCGCGCCGCCGGCTTTTCGGAACCCTTCGCCGGTTTCTCCACCCTTTGGGGCGGTCTGGCCCGCGTCAATCAAGCCCTGCGGCCCTTCCCGCAGTATAGTAACGTCGCCATCTATGGCTCCACCTTCGGTAACTCGAACTACCATAGCTTTCAATACAAGCTCGATAAACGTTACTCGAAAGGGCTCACCGGCACCGTCGCCTACACCTGGTCGAAGTTCCTTACCGACGCGGCCATGTTCGACGA
>JANODS010001171.1:0-1180 GCA_031412835.1 Acidobacteriota bacterium
GGGCGGGGACCGATGGTTGTTGTCTATGTCGCAGGTGGCGGCGCCGGTGGAGGAGTTTTCGGCGCAGTTGCCGGTGATGTTGCAGATGTGGGGATCGTGGAGTTTGAATCCGGCGCTGCTGCGGGAGCGGATGACCAGCGCGCTGCGAACCATGCGGGAGACGACGGCAATCTTGCAGGGGGTGAATGCCAACCAACGGCGGGCGGGGGAGCGGGGGAACTTGGCTTGGAGCCAGACGATTCGGGGGGTGCAGACGATTGAAGAGACGACGACGGGGCGGCGGGGGGATGTGGATATGCATTCGGCGCAGCGGATTGTGCAGGATTTGAACGAGCAGGGTTATAGTTATCGGATAGTCCCGATTGCGGAGTTAGTTCCTTAGACAATGGCGCTCGATAATTGGAAGCAGGCGGAAACGTTGTTTCACCAAGTGGTTGGGCTGGGCCCGGCGGAGCGGGAGGCGCGACTGGAGGGGGTGGAGGAGGCGGTGCGGGCGGAGGTGATTTCGCTGGTGGCGGCGTTTGCGGCGGGGACGGATTTGGAGCCGTTGCATCCGGTGGGGCGGGTGTCGGCGAAGGCGGAGCTTGCGAACGTGGGGCCGTACGCGTTGGAGCGGGAGTTGGGCGAAGGCGGGATGGGTACTGTTTACCTGGCGGCGCGGGCGGACCAGCAGTTCGAGATGAAGGTGGCGATCAAGGTGATTCGGGCGGGGCCGGGGTCGAAGGCTTTGATTGAGCGGTTCTATCGGGAACGGCAGATTTTGGCGGGGATGGAGCATCCGAACATTGCCCGGCTGCTGGACGGGGGGTTGGCCGAGGACGGGCGGCCGTATTTGGTGATGGATTTTGTGGCGGGGACGCGGCTGGACGCGCACTGCGATGAGCGGCGGCTGGGGGTGAGGGGGCGGCTGGAACTTTTTCGTAAGATTTGCGATGCGGTGACTTACGCGCATCAGCACTTAGTGATTCATCGGGATTTGAAGCCGAGTAATATACTAGTAACTGAAGAGGGGGAGCCTAAGTTACTTGACTTCGGGATTGCGACGATGGTGCGGAACCAGACGGAGGCGGTGGACTTGACGGTGACGGCGGGGCTGTTTTTGACGCCGCTTTATGCGAGCCCGGAGCTGGTGCGGGGGGCGCGGATATCGGTAAGTTCGGATGTTTATTCGCTGGGGGTG
>JANODS010001172.1:0-3906 GCA_031412835.1 Acidobacteriota bacterium
GCGTTAGCCGAGATGGGCCCTGAACTTCCTCCGGTGTTCGATGCGGTCGAAGGCACGCGAATCGGACCGTATCAAGTCCTCAGCATCGTCGGCCAGGGCGGCATGGGCACCGTCTACCGCGCCACCCGTGCCGACGAAGACTATCACAAAGACGTCGCCATCAAGCTGCTCCATCGCGACCTCGACCGTGGCTCCACCCTGCAACGGTTTCGCGTAGAACGGCAGATTCTAGCCAGCCTCGACCACCCGAATATCGCCCGGCTCCTCGACGGTGGGGCCACCGCCGATGGGCGACCCTATTTCGTTCTTGAATACATTGACGGCCAAACCCTGAGCGCTTATGTCGAAGCCAAGAAGCCATCCCTGCGCGAGCGGCTCGAACTCTTTCGGCTCATCTGCGGCGCCGTCCAGAGCGCCCATCAAAAGCTGGTCGTCCACCGCGACCTGAAGCCCGCGAATATCCTGGTCACCTCCGACGGCGTCCCTAAGCTCCTCGATTTCGGCATCGCCAAACTCTTGGATCCCGACGCTTCGGGCGACCGAACCGCCACGGGCATGCAGCTGATGACGCCCGCGTACGCGAGCCCGGAGCAGGTGCGCGGCGAATTAATCTCGACCGGTAGCGACATCTATTCGCTCGGCGTCGTGCTCTTCGAACTGCTCACCGGGGCCAAGCCGTTGAAGCTCCCAACTGGCGACCCGCTCGCGGTCGCCCGCATCGTTTGCAGCGAGGCTCCGACCAAGCCCAGCACGCTGAACCCCGCGCTGGCCGGGGACTTGGACAACATTATCCTGAAGGCCCTGGCCAAGGAACCGGAGCGGCGGTTCGGTTCGGCGGCCGAGTTCTCTGAGGATATCCGCCGTTACTTGAACGGACTGCCCATCGGCGCGCGACCGGACACCCTCCGCTATCGCACCGGCAAATTTGTCCGCCGTCATCCGGGCGGGTTAGCCGCCGTTGCCGTGATCCTCGTGACGATCGCCGCTGGCATTTTTTCCACCCTCCGAGAGACAAAACGCGCCCAGGCCCGGTTCAACGACGTACGCGAACTTTCCAACTCCGTGCTGTTCGAAATTCACGACGCAATCCAGGCGTTGCCGGGGTCTACTCCGGCCCGTGAGCTGCTGCTGTCGCGGGCCCTGCGCTTTCTCGATAAACTCGCCGCCGAGCCCGGCAACGACCTCGAATTGCAGAAGGAGCTGGCGGCCGGATACATCCGCTTGGGCGATGTACAGGGCTTCACCGGAAGCTCCAATTTGGGTCTGGCTTCCGCCGCGCAAGCGAGCTATCAGAAGGCTCTCGCGCTGCGGAAGGCCATCGCCGCCGCGGTGCCCGGCGACATCGTCGCCAAGCGCGACTTGGCATCGGCCCATGATCTGGTCGGCAGTTCGCTCGAAGAGCAAGGAAGAAGCAAGGAGGGTCAGCAGCATTTGAATACCGCTTTCGAATTGAGGTCGGCCCTCTCCGAAAAGTTCCCTCTGGACTTCGCGCAGAGTCTGTTCTCCCGCGCCCAGACCCAGGTGGCCGCCGCCGACTTCGAAGGTGCACTGCGAGACTTCCGCGCGGCGCTCTCCCTGTGGGACCGTGACGCCAAAAACGATCCGGGCCAATATCGTCGGTCCCGATCCATTGTCCGCAAACGCATCGGCGGGGTCCTCATTCGCCTCAATCGGCTAGAGGACGCCCAGGCGGAATACGAAACCGCTTTGGCCCTCGATCGTGCGCGTCTCGCCGAAGCTCCGACCGACCTCGCGATCAAACTGGATATGAGCTATGCGCTCAGCGACCTCGCTCTCATCTGGCTCCGTCGAAATCAGTTCTCGAAGGCGCTCGACTACGCCCAACAGATGCGAGAGATCCGCGAGGAAGTGGTCGGCGCTGATCCGCGTAACGAACGGGCCCGCGGGGCAATGGCTGGGGCCCACGCCAGGGTCGCCAACATTCTATGGCGAACCGGGGCCCGAGCGGAGTCGGTGGCGGCCTACGAAAAAGCCTTGGCCATCCGCGAGGCGTTACTCCGTTCGAGTCCTCAACTTGTCGCCGAGCAAGCCCAGGTAGCCGACCTGCTTAGCGAGCTAGGCGAAGCCTACCGCGTTCTCGGGCAACTGGCCAAGGCGCGGCGCAGCCTAACGCGGGCCGTGGAACTCCTTTCCTTAGTCCGGACGGCCTGGCCTCAGCGGACCGAGTATGCCGACCAGTTGGCCACCTGCCGGGCGACTCTGGCTAAGTTGCCTTGAACGGTGCCACGAATTGTTGAATCCACGTTTGCGGCGCTCTGTCTTCTCCAGCCACACCTAGCGATTCCGGATCATGGGACGGAAAATGGGCCGTGCCAAAGAGCCAATCCCAAACCGAGAAAACCATTCCGAAATTCTTGTTTTTCGGCGCTCTCGCGTGATGCCACAAGTGCATGGCGGGAGAGTTCAACACATACCGCAAAGGCCCGGGATTCCATTTCAAATTTGAATGCGTAAAGTGGCCCATCGCCGTGCCGAGCACCCCATGCCAAAACATCACGTCGCCCGCAAAGCCGAAAATCCCCGCGGGGATGTAGAGCAAGCTGCGATAGACCAATACCTCGGCGTAGTGAAAATGCCAGTTCACCATCCAATCCAGCGCCGGAGCCTGATGATGAATTTTGTGAAAGCGCCAAAGCCAAGGTACGCGATGCAGCAGATTGTGGATGCCATATTGGGCTAGGTCGCAATACAAAGTCATCAGCAGGAACTGGTTCCACCAGCTAAAGCCCGCAGCCCATTCCCGCGTTAGAGACGGAAACTGATAGGGCACGATCTGGCTGAGCAGGAAAGGAAACGCGAACGAGTTCATGACGACATGGGCAAGGTCGACCCCGACGCCATTTCGCAGCAAGGGGCGCTTTTGCCGAGGCTGCCAGCGCTCGAGAAGAGTGAAGAGGAGCCCCAACCCGAGAAGCCAAAAAAAATATTTCATAAAAATGAACTGGACACGAAACGACGGCGTCTCTATACTCAGATGTCTAGGTATCGACCGATGTCTCTTTGGAACAAACTACGGAACAGCCTCTGGGGCCAACAACACCAGCTTACAGAAATCGAAGAGGAGATGGCGTTTCATCTCGAAGCCAAAGTCCGCGATCTGGAGCGCGGCGGGCTTACGCCGCAAAACGCGCGCCGACAAGCGAACCGGGAGTTTGGCAACCGGCTGCGCCTTGTCGATGAGACACGGGATGCAGACCGTTGGGCCTTCGTCGATAATCTGTGGCGCGACGCTCGGCTGGCTGTTCGAAACTTGAGTCGCCGCCCGGGTTTGGTGACTACCGCGCTGCTGTCGATCGGCCTGGGGCTGGGGGCGAACGCAGCGATTTTTAGCATCGTGGATACGGCCCTGTTTCGGCCGCTTCCGCTCGCTCATGCGGACCGTCTCGTCAACTTCCAGGACACGCAAAACAATCGGCGAACCGGGGGCAATGCGGCCCGGCTCTACGATTTTGCTGAGCTAATGCAGAGCGTCGAGGCCGTCAGCGGCTTCTACAGCGAAGGCGCGACGCTGACTGGCCGGGGCGAAGCCGAGCGGATTTCGATGGTCCGATCCTTCGGCCCGATTCTACAATTGCTGGGCACGAGCCCGGCTCTGGGTCGCGGATTCACGGCGGACGAAGAACGCGGGGTGGGCGAACGAGTCGCCATGCTGACGCACGCGCAGTGGCGCAAACGGTTCAACGGCGATCCTCAGGTGATCGGGCAAACGCTGCAGTTGAATAAGGCGTCGGTGACGATCATCGGCATCCTTCCGGCGGAATTGACGTTCCCCGAGCAGTACGACATTCTCTCACCGGCTGACCCAAAGCTGCAAAATCGGGGCAGTCGCCGGGCCCGCTATCTTGATCGGTTCGCCCGTATGAAGGAAGGCGTCACGCTGGCGAC
>JANODS010001173.1:0-2422 GCA_031412835.1 Acidobacteriota bacterium
GCTTCGAACCCGACGCCGCTGCTGGACCGTTCGAGCGGGCGAATTTGGATTTTCTATAACCGTTGGGAGCCTGGCTTTGGCACGGACAAATCGCGACCGGGCACGACGAATAATCAGATGTGGGCGCGGACGAGCGACGACCACGGCGTGACTTGGTCGGCCGCTCGAGATCTGACTCGCGAGAGCCGCGAGTTCGACCATTGGGGCGCAATGTTTCTCGGCCCGGGGGGCGCGATTCAAGCTAAGTCCGGGCGGCTGCTTCTACCGGCTTCGATGAAGACGGATCTGTTCGCCGCGCGAAGCACTGTGGGCAGTTTGATTGGTCTGATGCGCGCTTACGTGATCTATAGCGATGATCATGGTAAGACGTGGCAGCGCGGGGCGCTGGTGCCGGCGTTGACGAACGAGAACCAACTGGTGGAGCTGGCCGATGGCAATATTCTGATGGACGCCCGGCAGAACAACGGCGATCATCGGTGGTTTTTGACGAGCGCGGACGGGGGGCGGACGTGGCTACGGCCTCGCGTCGGAATGGCTGTTTCCGCTGTCGCGACGGCCATTGAACGGTTCGACAAGCTGCTGGTTTGGACGGGGCCGACGCTGGCAAATCGGCAGAATTTGGTGATCCGGGTGAGCCAGGATGAAGGCCAGACGTGGGGGCGGGAGCGGGTGCTGTATGGGGGGTTCGCGGCTTACTCGGACTTGGCGGTGTTGGCCGATTCGACGATTGGTGTGTTGTGGGAGCGGGGGTCGACGGAACCGTATCAAACGATCACGTTTACGCGCTGTGATCGGGCGTTTCTGGAAGGTCGGTAGTTGTGCCGCCAGATCCCCATTAAAGTACTGTGTGGCGGGAGTTGGTTTGATCGAGCGGAGAACGTCCATGCGGGCGCTACGAGCCACAAATTTACTCCGGTGCGCGGTTCTAGCGACAGCGGGTTTCGGTGTGTCCGCTAGCCGCGTTTCCAGGCCATGAAGAAGAGCACCGCCGCCACAATGGTCAGGATGACCGCTAATAACCCGGCCCCATACGGGATGATCCCGGCCATCTCGTCAAATTGGTGTTGCCCTGCTAGCGTATGCGCGCCCCAGTAGAAAAAGGTGCCTAGTGCGGCCGCGACCAGGATCAGAATCAAGGCCCATTGTTGCATTAGAATTCCTTTCGTCGTATAACGAACTCTTTCACCGGCGTGCCGCCGATCAGATGCTCCTGGATGATTCGCTCGAGCACTTCCGGGGTGGCGTGATGGTACCAGACGCCGTCGGGGTAGACGACGGCAATAGGGCCCTGCTCGCAAACTCGCAGGCAGTTCGCCTTGGTGCGGAAAACGCAAGGCCGGGCGGTCATCAGGCCGAGTTCGGCCACCCGCGCCTTGAGAAAGTCCCAGGCTTCGAGGCCCTCTTCCTTCGAACAGCAGACGGCCTTTGTCTGGTCCGCGCACAGGAAAATGTGGCGGTCCACTTGGTCCAACCCGAGTTTCTCGACACGCGCGCTGAGCCGTTGGTTATCGAGGGGGTCCATGTTAGGCGAGTAACGGTTTGACGACGTGGCCATCGACGTCGGTGAGACGGTAGTCGCGACCGCTATAGCGGTAGGTTAGCTTAGTGTGGTCGAGGCCCATGAGGTGGAGGATCGTGGCTTGTAAGTCGTGGACGTGGACCTTGTTTTCTACCGCTTTGTAGCCGAATTCGTCGGTGGCTCCGTAGGCGAAGCCGCCTTTGACTCCTCCTCCGGCGAGGAGGGTCGTGAAGCCGTGGACGTTGTGGTCTCGACCGTTGCCGACGCGTTCGAGGCCGCTGTTCTGGATCATCGGGGTGCGGCCGAATTCGCTGCCGATTACTACGAGCGTGTCTTCGAACATTCCGCGGAGTTTGAGATCTTCGAGGAGGGCGGCGATGGGGCCGTCGGCGGCGTTGGCTAGCTTGGAGTGAATGCGGATATCGTCGTGACTGTCCCAGGGTTGGAAATTGCCGAAGTAGACCTGGACCATACGGACGCCCTTTTCGGCCATGCGGAGGGCCATCAGGCAGCCTCGACCAAACTCGTGGTCTCCGTAACGGGCGCGGACTTTTTCGGGCTCGCGGGTGATGTCGAAGATCTCGGGGGCCTCGGTTTGCATGCGATAGGCGACCTCCATGGCGGCGATGCTGGCCTCCATTTGCGGTTCGTGACCGACTTGGTGGAGATAGCCTTGATTGAGGCGGTCGAGTAGCGCGAGTTGGCGCTCTTGTTCGCTCGATGTTAGCTTGGCGTTGCGGATGTTTTGGAGGATTTTTTCGGGGCCGCTTTCCTTCGTTAGTAAGTGGGTTCCTTGATACGTCGCGGGGAGGAAGGCGGAGTCCCAAAGCTGGGGGCCGAGGACGGGGTAACCGGGGCAGAGGACGACGAAGCCGGGGAGGTTTTTATTTTCGGTGCCGAGGC
>JANODS010001174.1:0-15215 GCA_031412835.1 Acidobacteriota bacterium
TTTCGACGACAAGGGCGCGATCAAACTGGACCATACGATTTCTTCTCGGTTGAACTCGTTTTTTCGGTATAGCCAACGGCGACAGGATATTGAGCAGCCGGGCTTGGTGACTGGGTTTTCGGGTGGCAACGCCCTGGGTTATTTGAACACTTACAACCAGCAGGGCATTGCGGGCTTGACGTTTACCAAGTCGCCGACCGAGGTGATTGAGTATCGATTTTCCGTGACGCGGTTGGGGATGGACCGGACTCCGGCTCAGGTCGGGGGGCAGAGTATGCAGGATCTATTTGGTATCTCCGGGCTGCCAACGGGCGACCGTATTCGGGGTGGCGTGACGCCGCAGGACATCGTCGGCTTTGCTCGCATCGGCCGGCAGTCGACCAATCCGCAGGCGCAGTTTCCGACGACGATCAATTCACGGTTGAACCTTAGCAAGCTTGTCGGGAAGCACTCGTTCAAGATGGGTTATGAGCTACTGCAACTCAATATTCGGGTGGACGATACGAATCCGCTGTACGGTATTGATGGGTATGGCGGCTTCTTCAGCCGACCGCAGGGTGGCACGGCGAACACGACGGTTTATTCGCTGGCTGACTTTTACGCTGGGGCTCGGGCGCAGTATCAGATTGCGACTCAAGTTGAGGCGAAAGTTCGGCAGCAGGCGCATTGGTGGTACTTCCAGGATGACTTTAAGGTATCTGATAGGTTGACGCTCAACCTGGGGCTTCGCTATGAGCTAACTTCGCCTTTCTACGATGGGGATAATAAGCTGTCGAATTGGAACCCGGCCACGAATCAGATTGAAGTGACTAAGGGCGGTAATATTTCAGAGCGAGCTTTGCGTAACCTGGACAAGAATAACTTTGCTCCCCGAATTGGGGCGGCGTATAAAATCAACTCGAAGATGGTGATGCGGGGTGGTTATGGCTTGGGCTATAACTACTGGAACCGGATGGCTTCGGCGGAATTGCTGAGCACGAACGCACCGTTTGTGACGCGCTTCTCGCGCCAGAACTCTGCGGCGAATCTCGGCAACCTTTGTGGGGGCAACAGCTTTGACAACTGCTTCCGGACTCGCGAGCAGGGCTATCCGACCAATTTGCCCAGCAATGTTATTCTTTACACGCAACGGGACTTGCCGTTCGGCTACATCCAGAATTGGCACGTTTCTTTGCAGTACAACTTGCTGAAGAACACGCTGATCGACGTGGCTTATGTTGGGAATAAGGGCAGCATCTTGCCGCTTCTGGGTGACTTCAACCAGGCGCGGCCGATTACGGCGGCGGAGCAGGCTCAGGGCTTGACGACGCTGGGGACGCTGCAAGCGCGTCGGCCTTTCGCAGGATTCGGAAACATTACTTCCGTGTTGGGGACCGGATTTTCGAACTACAACGGTTTGCAGATGAAGTTTGAGCAGCGCGGTAAGGATTTGCAGTTGCTCAGCTCTTTCACTTATTCGAAGGCAATCGACAACGTCGGTCAAGTGCTGGAAGGTTCGAACGGCGGTTCGCCGAATCCTCAGGACGTGCGGAATCCGAAGAATGATCGCGGCGCTTCGAGTTTCGACCAACGCTTTAACTCGACGACCAGCTTCAGCTACGATTTGCCTTTCTTCAAGAAGAATTACTTGCTGGGGGGATGGAATGTGGCTTCGATCATTACGTTGACGTCAGGTCAGCCGCTGAACATTCGATACCCGGATAACGACGCGCGGCTTTCGGATGGTCAGGCTGACTTCCTCGGCAACGTCGCGTTGCGCCCGAATTTGATCGATCCCGCGCTGGGTGCCAAGGCTCCGGATGCGGTGCGCGATTTCACTAACTACTTTAACAGGGCGAATCTGGCGATTCCTAATGCGAATTCACCATTTGGGAATTTGGGCCGTAACGTCGTTTATGGCTTCCCGCTCTATCAGGTGGATTTCACCGTGGGCAAGAGTTTCGCCATTACAGAACGCTTTAAGCTGATGTTCCGGAGCGAGTTTTTCAATCTGCTAAACAAAACTAACTTCAGCGCTCCGACCGTGGACGTAACCTCGGCGGCGTTTGGGCGGGTATCGAGCACGTTCGACCCCCGCGCGGTGCAGTTAGCTTTGAAGTTATCTTTCTAAAGCATTTTACGCAGGTCGTCTAGCGATAGGCGGCCTGTGTAGATCGCCATTCCGAGCGCTGCGTGCACGTTCATGGCCTGCAGCGCTCGAACGTCTTCCAGGGTAGTCACTCCGCCGGCGGCGGTAAGTTCATGAGACGGGCTCAAGGCTGCCCGCAGGCGGCGGAACCAATCGAGGTCGGTTCCCTGCATCATTCCTTCTTTGTCCACATAAGTACACAGGAAGCCTCCGCAGTACGGTTCGAGCTCGCTGATTAATTCTTCGGCGGTGAAAGTGAGGGACTCGGTCCAACCCTTAACGGCGATTTTGCCGCCTTTGGAATCGAGGGCGATGAGTAACTTCTCGGGCCCGACGGCGGCGACCATTTCGCTTAACAGGGCGTGGTTGGGCCCGTCAGCGCGGAAGGCTGAGGTGCCGACAATGATGCGATGCGCGCCCTGCTCGGCGAGTTTTTCAGCGCGTTCGGGGGTGCGGACTCCGCCGCCGACGCGGCAGCGGGCCTTGGCGCAGAGGGCTTCGACGATGGCGTCGTTTTCGCCTTTGCCGAGGGCGGCGTCGAGGTCGATGACTTGGATTTCCGGGAAACCGGCGAACTTCGCGAGCATCACTTCCGGCGCGTCGCCTTCGAGGGCTTTCTCTTTGCCCTGGATGAGCTGGACTACTTTGCCATCCATTAGATCAATGCAAGGTAAGATCACTTGGTTCTCCGCACGACGATGCCGCGCTTATCTAGAAATTCTTTGAGGTCATCGACGGTGTAAGTGCCGAAGTGGAAGATACTGGCGGCGAGGGCGGCGTCGGCTTCGCCTTCGGTTAGGACCTTGAGAAAGTGCTCCGGTTTGCCGGCGCCGCCGCTGGCGATGACGGGGATGCGGGTGGCGCGGGAGACAGCGGCGGTTAACTCACAATCGAAGCCGTCCTGGACGCCGTCGGTATCCATGGAGGTGAGCAGGATTTCGCCGGCACCGAGTTCCATGCCTTTGGCGGCCCAGGCGACGGCGTCGAGGCCTTCGTCGACACGGCCGCCTTTGGTGAAGACGTTCCAACCGCCACCGCCGGGGCGTCGGCGGGCGTCGATGGCGAGGACGACGGCTTGGGCACCGAACTCGTTCGAAAGTTTGGTAATGAGTTCCGGTTCGCGGACGGCCGCGGTGTTGACGCTGACCTTGTCTGCCCCGGCCATGAGGATTTTACGGGCGTCGACGATGGAACGGAGACCGCCGCCGACGGTGAGGGGGATGAAGACCTTTTGCGCAGTGCGGGCGACGACATCAACCATCGTTTTGCGTTCGTCGCTGGAGGCGGTGATGTCGAGGAAGACTAACTCGTCGGCACCTTGGGCGTTGTAACGTTCAGAGAGTTCGACGGGGTCTCCGGCGTCGACAAGATTTACAAAGTTGACGCCTTTGACGACGCGTCCGGCGGTGACGTCCAGGCAGGGAATGATTCGTTTGGCGAGCATGGTATCAAAGGTCCACGAAGTTTTTGACAATCTGTAATCCTAGGGCACCGGACTTTTCGGGGTGGAACTGGACGCCGTAAACGTTCTCGTATTCGAGTACGGCGGTGAAGGGTTCGGAGTAAATACAGGTGGCGGCGGCGTGCTCGTGCGCGGGGATGTAGTAACTATGGGCGAAGTATAAGTAGGGCCGTTCGGGCAGGTTACGCAGGAGCTTGGAGCCAGCCTTTACTTCGAGTTCGTTCCAGCCCATGTGGGGCACGCGGGCGTCGTTTGGGAACCGTTTGACTTTACCGGCAAAGAGGCCGAGGCCTTGCAGTTCGGGGGCTTCTTCGCTCTCTTCAAAAAGTGCTTGGAGGCCGAGGCAGATGCCGAGGAATGGAACGCCAGCGGCGATCCGCGTGAGCAAGGGCTTGCGGACGCGCATAGCATCGAGAGTCCGTACCATTTGGCCGAAATGTCCGACGCCGGGGAGGATGATCTTCTCGGCGGATTCGAGTCCGGCGGCGTCGTCGACGAGTTCGTATTGGGCTCCGATGGCACCCAATGTGTTCAGCACGCTGCGGAGATTTCCGGCTCCATAGTCGAAGACGACTACTTTACTCATGCGGTGGTTCCTTCGAGGAGGCCCTTAGTAGAGGGGAGTTGGTCTTTGAGCCGCGCGTCTTTGGACGTGGCGAATTTCATGGCGCGGGCGAAGCATTTGAAGATGCTCTCGAGCTTGTGGTGATTGCTGCGGCCGTAAAGTACTTTGCAGTGGACATTGGCTCCCGCGTGGACGGCGAAGCCATCGAAGAAGTCGTGGACTAACTCGGTTTGGAGGTCGCCGACTAAGCGCACCTTGACTAAGTCGGAGTAGACGAGCGCGGGGCGGCCGCCGAGGTCGATGGCGACGACGCTGAGGGTTTCGTCCATCGGCATGACGAAGTAGCCTGCACGGTTGATTCCCTTTCGATCACCGAGGGCTTTGGCGAAGAGTTGGCCGAGGGCGATGCCGACATCTTCGACGGTGTGGTGCTGGTCGACGTCGAGGTCACCGGTGGCGGTCAGTTCGAGATCGAAGCCGCCGTGCTTGGTGAACAGCTCCAACATGTGATCGAAGAAGCGGATGCCAGTGGAGATTTGATACTTCCCCTTACCTTCGATCTTCAATTTTCCGCGGATTTGGGTTTCTTTGGTGATGCGTTCTACGGTGGCGGTTCTCATCGGTTGGCGAGGGCTCCTGCGAGTTCGTTGATGTTGTCGATGACGACAAAAGCCCCTTCGGCTTGGAGGAGGGCGACGGTGTCGTGGTAGCGGGTGTTGGCGCGGTGGGCTACACCGACGAAGGGGACGCCGGCGCGTTGGGCGCTGCGGGCGTCGTCAACGGTGTCGCCAATGTAGACGAACTTACGACCGGGTAGGCCGGACATAATTTGTAACATGCCTTCTGGGTCGGGCTTGCCGTTGGTCACGTCGTCGGCTCCGACGACAGGGGCGAAGGTTAGGTTTTGGGCGAAGCGGTCGAGCGTCATTTGGGCTTCGGCGCGTTCGCGACCGGTGAAGACGGAGAAGTCGAATTGTACGGCGAGGCTTTCGAGAGCGCCGGGTTGGGCGATCCACTGTTCGCGCTGCATAAGGCCGTCGTTATTGGGGCCGAAGAAGATCTGCTGGAAGTAGGTGACGACGTCGGCGTAGTCGAGGGGGACGCCGAGGTCGGCGGCGATCTTCTGGGAGAGGGCCCAATCGTTGTTCCAGCCGCCGCCGTTCTTGTATTCCTGAATCAGGTCTCGGGGGATGAGTTTGCCGGTGAAGTGTTCGACGGTACGGACGATGCTTTCGCGGTAGGACTCGGTAACATCGACTAGGACCCCATCCATGTCGAAGATTATCATTTCTTTCGCCATAAGTCCTCCAGTTCTTTGAGTAAGTGACGCATTTGGTCTCGGGTGCCGACGGTGATGCGGACGCAGCCGGCGATTTCGTAACTGCGATCTCGTACGAGGACTCCGCGGGCGCGGAGGGCGTCGCGGATTTCGATGGCGCGATCGCCCATTTGCGTGAGAACGAAGTTGCCTTGGCTTTTGATGTAAGGAATGTTCAGTTTTTCGAGGCCGACGTAGAGGAGTTCGCGGGCGGCAAGGACTTCGCCGACATAGCGCTCGATATATTGGGAGTCGCGAATGGCGGCGCGGGCGGCGAGGACGGCGAGCGAGTTGACCGAGTAGGGGCTCTGAGCTTTTTGGAGCCATTCGACGTTGGCGGCCTGGGTGAACAGGCAGCCGATGCGGAGGGCCGCCATGCCGTAAACCTTCGAGAATGTTCGGGAAACGAAGAGATTGGGGTATTCCTTCAGCATGCCAAGGGCAGTGACGCCGCTGAACTCGAAGTAGGCTTCGTCGATGAGGACGGCGGCGTGCGGGGCACGTTTCAGGATGCGGATGATGCCCTCATGGTCGATCCCGGTGCCGGTGGGGTTGTTGGGATTGGAGATGAGAATGGCCTTGGTTTCGGGGCGGATGGCCCCGAGAAGTTCGGCCAGCGGAAAGGCCAGGGTGCCGGGGCGGTAGGGGATTTCGCGGACAGAAGCACCGGCGACTTCGGCGTAGAACTTGTACATGGCGTAGGCCGGTTTCAAGATCAGGACGTCGTCATCGTCGTCGACATACGTATTGATGAGGACCTGGATGGCTTCGTCGGTGCCGTTCGTTAGGGCGAATTCGTCTTCGGCAACGCGAAAGAAGGCGGCGAGTTCGCGGCGGGCGGCGCTGTATTCCGGATAGACGGCGAGGTCGTTTTCGACGAGGTGTTCGACGAGAAACTGGGTTACTGTTTCCGAGCAGCCGATGGTGTTTTCGTTAAAGTCGAGGCGGAGTTTGTCGCCACGGCCCCCTGAAGGGGGATGATACGGGGCCATTTTCGCAACCGCTGGCCGGGGTTGCAATTTTGAGTTATTTGGCATTCCGCGCCTCCACGGATCGGGCGTGCGCTTCAAGCCCTTCGGCTCGGGCGAGGGTCGTTACGGCGGGGGTCAATCTTTTCAGGGCGGGGCCGCTGACTTCCTGGGTGGAGATCACCTTGACGTAGTCTGCGGAGGAGAGGCCGCCGCGAATGCGGGCGGCACCGCTGGTGGGGAGGACGTGGTTGGGGCCGGTACCGTAGTCTCCGGCGGCTTCGGGGCTGTGGGGACCGATGAAGACGCTGCCGGCGTGCTGTACGTGCTTGAGTAAGTTGGCCGAGGGGATGGAGAGGTGTTCGGGGGCGAACCGATTAGAGACTTCGAGGGCCTGGTCGACTGAGTCCATCAGGATGATGGCCGAGTTTTTGTCGATCGCCGCGCGTGCTGTTTTCGCCGTCGGGAGAGTGGCGAGTTGGCGCTCGATTTCGCTTTGGACGGCGAGGGCGAGTTGCTTGGAAGTGGTGAGGAGGACAGCCGAAGCGTCGGTATCGTGTTCGGCTTGGGCGAGCATGTCGGCGGCGATCCAGGCGGGGTTGCCGTCGGTCGCGATCATCAGGATTTCAGTCGGTCCGGCGATGAAATCGATGCCGACTTCGCCGGCGAGGAGTTTCTTTGCGGCGGCGACGTAGATGTTGCCAGGGCCGACGATGCGGTCAGCTTTCGGGACAGTCTTGGTGCCGTAGGCGAAGGCCGCGATGGCTTGTGCGCCGCCCATTTGGAAGACGTTTTTGACCTTGAGGAGCGACGCTGTGCCGAAGATTTCAGGGACGACGCGGGGGGAGGAGACGCAGATGTTGGCGACGCCAGCGACCTGGGCCGGGATGACGGTCATCAGAAGGGTGGAGGGGAGTGGATAGCGGCCGGCGGGGATGTAGGCGGCGACAGTTTCGAGGGGCCGGACGATTTGGCCGAGCTTTAAGCCGGGAGAGACGACGACCGACTTGGCGACCGGCAGTTGTAACTTGGCGTAAGCGCGGATGTTAATGGACGCGGTCTTGACAGCGGCGACGAAATCCTTCGATAGGCCCCGGGCGGCGGCGGCGAGTTCGGCTTCGGGAACGCGGAGCATCCTGCGTTCGAATTTGTCGAAGTGGCGGGCGTATTCGATGACGGCGGCGTCACCGCGTTTCTTGACGGCCTCAAGCATCGGCTTGACGATGGCTTCCGCTTCGCCGAAGCGGGCGGCTTTGCGGGAGAGGATCTTACTTACTTGGTTGGCGGCCACGATCTTTATCATAGGTGATTTACATTACGATCTTATTCAGCGGATATTCTACGATGCCTTGGGCACCGGCGGCTTTTAAGCGGGGGATGAGGTTACGAACGGTTAGTTCTTCGAGGATGGTGTTGACGGCGACCCATTCGGGGTCACTGAGTTGGGAGATGGTCGGATTCTTGAGCGCGGGGAGGGTGGCGAGGACGCGATCAAGGTCGGCCCGGCGGACGTTCAACATGAGACCCACCTTACCGAGTGCGGCGATGGCACCGTCGAGGAGGAGGCGGATATCCTGTAACTTCTGCTTTTTCCAGGGGTCGGCCCAGGAAGCGTTGTTGGCGATGAGTTGGGTGTTGGAACTCATGAGCTCTTCGACGATGCGGAGCTTGTTGGCGCGGAGGGAGGATCCGGTTTCGGTGACTTCGACGATGGCGTCGGCGAGGACCGGAGGCTTGACTTCGGTGGCGCCCCAGGAGAATTCGACCTTGGCGGTTACGCCATTGCGTTTGAGATAGTTTTTCGTAAATTGCACGAGTTCGGTGGCAATTACCTTGCCTTCCAGGTCCTTCACGCTTTGGACGGGGGAGGATTCGGGGACGGCCAGCACCCAGCGGACCTTGCCGAAGCTAGCCTTTGAATAGACGAGATCGCCGACGGTTTCGACGGAGGCTTCCGATTCGAGGACCCAGTCGAGGCCGGTGAGGCCGGCGTCGAGGATGCCGTCTTCGACGTAGCGGGCCATTTCTTGCGCGCGGATTAACATACACTCGATTTCGGGGTCATCAATCGAGGGGAAGTAACTCCGGCTGGAAACGGTGATGCTGAAGCCAGCGCGACGGAATAAGTCGATGGTTGCGTTTTCGAGGCTGCCTTTAGGGATGCCAATCTTCAGCTTGTTACTTGTCATAAACTACCTTCGGGTCGTAAGTCTGTTTTTCGCTGATCTGCCACTCGGCGTCGGTTAGAGTACGGAAGAAGCAGCTTTCGTAACCTTCGTGACAGACGCCGGGACCGACGGGGTCGACGAGGATGAGGACGGCGTCCTGGTCGCAGTCGGTTTCGATGGCTTTGACGAGTAACTTATGGCCGGAGGATTCACCTTTCAGCCAGAGTTTTTGGCGGCTACGGGAGAAGAAGACGGCGTAGCCCTTGTCGATGGTCATGCGGAACGATTCTTCGTTCATATAGCCGACCATGAGGACACGTTTTGTTTCGTGGTGTTGAATGACGGCGGTGACGAGGCCGTCGGATTTTTTGAAGTCTAGGTCCATATAGAAAAAGCCCGCCGTTTTCGCGGCGGGCTGGTGAGAAAGTCATTAAAGCTTCGAGGAATCAAGTCTGGAAGCTACAGGACAGCCCGCCCATCCGCCGTGTGGGAATGGTGACGATGTTGGCTGTGGTGCGAAGTCCGCATGAATTTGTAGGATACCAGAGTTTGTTGAGGCTGTCGCGTTTGTTTGAAAATTTTGGCCGTCGCGAGGGGACTCGGATGGAAGGCCGCTCGCTTGGGGGGCAAGTGCCGCGGAGGAGCGGGGGAGTTGCGGGGCGGCGGGCGTTGGCAGGACTGCGCTGGGGATGTCAGAGCTGATTGGAAATCTCTGTCGCGGCGCGGCGGTCGAGAAGCGTCGTTAGGGCTGTCGCGCTTGGTTGAAAATCTCCGCCATGGCGCGGAGGAGTTGCATGGCCCGCGGCGGGGCGACGAGAATGGGCAAGCCATCGGGATTCTTTCTTATTTGAGTACTGGGGTCGACGAAGTTGAAGTTCTGCACCTTGCCTTTTTCGTCGGTGATTTTCAAATTGAAGAAGAGAATGCCTTGGGCGTTCGTTGATTGCTGCGCGGGTCCGAGACTGGCGAGGGGCACAATCATGTTCTTCTGGCTACAGGCCGAACCAGCTACGGATTGAAACTCCACCTGCTTGGAGGAGATGGTAAGAAGGGCTCCGTGAGCACCGGTTAGGGTGTGGTGATGGCCGACGGCGAAGGGGATGGTCGCGCCGGCCTTGATGGCTTGGACGGCGGTGGGGACGAGGAAATCCCACTGCTCTTGTTTGTAGTAGATCTTGGTGAGCAAGAACAAGGCTTGTTGGTCGGTCTGTTCCAGGCGGAGGGTTTCCATCGCGATGGTCTTAGCCTGCTGGACGTCGCCGCGTTGAAAGGCGGAAACGGCGGCGGAGAAGTCTGGCTTTGGCTGGCTGACGGGGACTAAGGGGTTGGACGCGGTGCGGACCAAAGGGTTGATGGTGGGCGGCGAGGGGACTGCTTCAAGGGCCGCGGGTGGGGCGGGGCCGCTGCCGGGACGGAGGTAGACTTCGCCGATGACACTGGAGACGGTCCAGGGGACTTGCTTACCGCCGGAAGCGTTATGGACGCGCTCCCGGACGCGGTTGAAGACCTGATCTAGGGTTAGTCCGGGCTGCTGGAGGGCGGAGATGAAGTGGGTCGTGAAGAGGCCGTTGTTGCCGTTGGGATTGTCGTCGGCGGTCTTGCCGGGGGCGGTGGCGAAGGCGATGAGGGTACCCTTACCCGTGCCCATGGCCGCCAGGCCTCCGGAGGTGGAGCGGGTGGCGGCGAAGGGGTTGTTGCGACAGGCGTCGAGGACGACGAGAGTGACGCGGGCACCAGCCTTTTCGATGCGTTCTTGGACGCGGGAGGCGGCGTAGGCGGCGTACTTGGCGTCGGCTTCGTCCTTGGCGTCGAAATCGACGGGGACGAGGTAGTTTTCGCCTTCGAGTTGGATGCCGTGGCCGGCGTAGTAGAAGGCGACGGTATCGCCCTGCTTCACTTTGGCGACGAAGGCGCTGACGGCGCGGTCGAGATTCTGGAGGGTGACGTCGATGACGGAGGTGGTGGAGAAGCCAACGTTTGTTAGGGCTTGGGCGACGGCGCGAGCGTCGTTGGCCGGGTTGCGGAGAGGCCACTTGGGATAGGCACCGTTGCCGACGACGAGGGCAAGCTTTTGGGCACCTTCAAGTTTGAGATCCCGTTGGGCGAGAAGGGAAACGGCCAGGACGAGAACGAGGAAGAGGGCTTTCATTAGGGCTCCACGGCGAAGGCTTTTTCGCCATTCAGGTACCAGTTGGTCGCGTCTTTAGTAAGGGCGAAGGTGCGGGTTTGGCCGGAGTTATAGACCACTTCGAGGAAAGCGCGGCCGCCATTGTCGACGATTTTCCAGCGGCCCTTTTGCGCGTCCTTGCCGAAGCTTCCAGCGCTGGCACCGGGGACATCGATGCTGACCATGCTACTGCTCCAATAAGAGTAGCTGCCGTCCGCTCCGAGGGTATGTTTCTTTTCGCTGGACATGCCTTGGTAGGCGGAGAACTGGCGGATGACTTTGCCGCGCAGTTTTTGGTCCCAAGGGCTGCTCGTAGCGGAGGTGCTGAGCGGCTGATGTTGGTAGCGGATGCTTTGGGCGATTTGGGTGAGGGCGCCTTTTTGGGCCCGGACTTTTTCAGCGGGGCCGACGGCGAGGACAACGTGGGCGCGGGTACCGGCGGGAACGATGTAGAGAGAAAAGGCCCCTAATTGGCCGGTTTTGGAATCGGAGACCTCCCAGTGGTAGGCGGTGCCGTTGGGGAAAGACTCGCGCTCACCGCCCTTACGGATGACGCCTCCGCCTTGCGTAAAGCCTTGGCTCATCTGCTTGACGAAGGCGGGTTCGTCGGCAACGTTGTAGCCTTCTTTGGAGGTGGCGAAGTAGCCTTCGTCGGCGGACGCTCCGGGGGGTAGGAGGCGGATGGCGTCGTCGGTTTCGCCGGTGGTCCAGCCGCCGGGGAGCGAGAGTGAGATGCCATTGGCGGCATGGCGGATTTCCCCGGCGCGGGTGAGGACGTAGGCGTGGCCCTCGCTGACCAGTTGCAGTTTGGGGCCGGCGAGGGTGGCCGTGAAAGGGAACGATTTGCCACCGGCGGTGAACGCGCCGGTGAGCTCGGTGCCACTTTCGCGGGCGGTCAAGGGCAGCTTTTGGCCCTGGAGTTCGATGATTCCGGTGTAGCGGCCGTCCGTGCCGGCGTGTAACTCCACTTGCATTTCGGTGCTTCGGAAGGAGCCGACGAAGGCGGTCTGGGCGGCTAATCCGCCGATGGCGACTACGAGCATGGCGATCATTTTCATCGTGTTCATCGTGTCTCCTTGCGGTTAAACGCGTAATTTGGACTAGACGGCCCGCACGACGGCCTGAACGGGTTTCGACCCTACTGGAATCATAGTGAAAAGCGGGGCGGTTTTGTTTCGGTTTCGGGTAATCGATTTGATGCGGAGGACGGCCATGTCGCCACTGGCTTGGTTGAGGACGAGGGCGTATTGGTTGTCGGGGGTGATGGTGAGGAAGGCGGGGTCCTTGCCAACGGAGACGACGGCTACAGTTTTGTGGGTGACGATGTCGAGGACGCTGACGTCGCTGCGGGAGGGGCTGGCGATGAAAAGGTAGTCGACGTCGGGGGTGGAGGCGGCGGCCATTTCGCCGGGTTCGTGGCCGGCGAGGACGGTTTCGGCGACTTCGCCGCGGTACGGGTAAACGATGACGACGGCATCTAGGCCTTTTCCAGTGATGAAGAGTTGGCCGCCGTCGGGTTTGAAGCAGAAGCGCTCTGGTTCCAGGGCGAGGGGGAGGTGGGTGAGGAGTTGTCGGCTGGGGAGTTCGTAGATGGAGAGCATGCGGGCTTCGCGGGCGCCGAAGAGGAGTGCCTTGCCGTTGGCTTGGAAACGGGCGATGGTGGCGCGATGCGGAAGGTCGATTTTGGCGGCGATGCTGGGTTGGCGGCGGTCGATGAGGGTGGGCGGGGCCTGTTCGTAGAGAATGATGGCCCACGGCTCTCGCTGGGCTAGAGCGAGGGCGACGGGTTCAGCGGGGAGAGTGAGTTGCTTGGTGGGTCTTAGGGTGTCGGGGTCGAGGAGCATCAACTGGCGCGGGGAGCGGGCGAGGGCCCAGAGTTCGCCGGTATCGGTGAGCTGGAGGTCGACGAGGTCTCCGGCGAGGGTGACTTTCCGGCGAAAGGCGAGTTTGGCGGGGTCGACTTCGTAAATACTGCCGTTGCCCAAGCCGAGGGCGTAGATGGCTTCACGGGTAGGGTGGGCGAGAACCGATTTCGGTTGGCCATCAATGCGGATGTGTTTGGCGACTACGAAGGCGGTAAGATCGACGGCGGCAATGGCTTGGCCTTCCTGGTTGGCCACAAATGCGTAGCCTTCAAAACCGTTTGCCTTTTCCTTGCGGCAGGCGGAGACGGCGAGAGTGGAGGCGAGCAATGTTCTTCGGGAGATCAAGTCTGTAGTGTAATAAACAGAGGATGTCCTGGGCACTACTCCTTTTGGCGACAGTCTCGCTCGCTCCCTCGCTGGCTTCTTGGAAGGAGGCGATTGAGAAGACGGGGAAGATGGCGGTGGTGTTGTTGCGTTTGCCGGCGAACGGCGAAACGAGGGTGTTGGCGCTACCTCGTGATCTAGAGGAGCGGGACGCCTTGGCCAACTATACGGATCAGCCTGGGTTCGTTTCGCAGTATCGGGGAGCGCAGGCAATGACGGTGAATTATTTGGGGCCGAAAGGGCGGGTGAGTTTTGTGCTCGTGAATCCGGAGCACGCGGGGAAGGGGGCGGCGGAGGAGGCGGTGATTGCGCACGAATTTGGGCATATTTGGCTGAAGGCGCAGCGGTATCCGGCACCAGCGTACGTGGGTGGCGATTCGGCTTGTTTGAGCGTTCATGCGTTGGACGCGGTGCAGCATATTTTGATTCGAGAGGAGATGGAGCGGCGTGGCGTCGCGTGGAAGGCACCATGGCATACGGCGTTGGGGGCGGCGTTGGCGCAGATGGAGAGCGTGCCGGGCGCGGCGGCGAGGGCAGGGCGGTGTCAGACTTTGGGCCAAGCCGCGATGTGGATTGACGTGGCGCTGGGGGCGGGGGATTGGCCTCGGCAGCGAGATTTTTTGGCGGCGATGCGGCGGCGGTTTCCGGAGATGGTGCCGGTGGCGGAGGAGATCACGGCGTACTTGAGTTCGGCCGGGGTGGAAGACGTGGCGCGTCACCGCGCGGCACTGACCTTCGTGTTTGATCGAATGAAGCGGCTGGCGCTGTCTGTGCCGCTCTAATTTACTGAAAAGAAAAGGTTCGCTATGCTACTCTGAGGCTACTGCTGTCATGAATCTGCGTTCCCTGTTTAGCCTTTTTTCTTCCGACCTTGCGATCGACCTCGGCACCGCCAACACCTTGGTGTTTGCCAAGGGCAAGGGTATTGTTGTCAATGAACCTTCGATTGTTGCCATTAACAAAAACAATGGTGAAGTGGAGGCCGTCGGCAAGGAAGCGAAAGAGATGCTTGGCCGGACGCCCGGCAATATTGTGGCCATTCGGCCGATGAAAGACGGTGTAATCGCCGATTTCAAGGTGACCGAGCGGATGCTGAATTATTTTATTCAGAAGGCGCACGGGCGGAAGATGCTGGTGCATCCGCGGATTGTGATCGGCGTGCCCAGCGAAATTACGCAGGTGGAAAAGCGGGCGGTGATCGATAGCGCTTATCGGGCGAAGGCGAGCGAAGTTTTTTTGGTGGAGCAGGCGATGGTGGCGGCAATTGGCGCGGGCTTGCCGATTACGGAGCCGTCCGGGAACATGGTGGTGGACATAGGCGGCGGTACGACGGACGTCGCGGTGATCTCGCTGTCGGGCATTGTTTACTCACGTTCGGTGCGGGTGGCGGGGAACGAGATGGACGACGCGATTATGCAGTACTTGAAGCGCAAGTACAATCTGCTGATCGGTGAGCGGACGGCCGAAATGATCAAAATGACCGTGGGCTCGGCATATCCGCTGGATAAGCCGTTGACGATGGAGATCAAAGGCCGGAACCTGATTGAAGGCGTGCCGAAGACTTTGACGATTGACGACACGGAGATTCGCGAGAGTTTGAGCGAATGTGTGGCGACGATTATGAACGCGATTCGCGTGGCTTTGGAACGGACACCGCCGGAGCTTTCGGCTGACATCAGCGACAAGGGAATTGTTCTGTCCGGTGGCGGGGCGATGCTGAAAAATTTGGACAGGCGTATTCGTGAGGAGACCGGACTGCCGGTTTCGATTGCCGAAGACCCGCTGGCCAGTGTCGTGCTCGGCACGGGCAAAATGTTGACCGATTTTAAGCTTCTCCGCCGTATCGCGATCGAATAGTTCCGAGAGTAGTCGCCGTATGCTCAGCCGGTATCGAAATTTGGCCGTGCTCGTCCTTGTAGTGGCCGCGCAACTGATCCTGGTGGCTTACCAGGTGCGGACCAGTCAGGATGTGACTTTGCTGCGCGTCTGGACGGTGACGGCTGTTTCGCCGCTGGCTAAAGGCTTGGAGATTTTGCGGTCGAACACGCTGGGTTTGGCGGAACGGTATTTTCTTTTGATCGGCGTGAATCAGGAGAATTTGGCTTTGCGGGCGGAACTGGATCGGTTCAAGCTGGAGAATCAGTTTCTGAAGACGGAGTTGTCGACGGCGGATCGGGCCCGTTCGCTGAG
>JANODS010001175.1:0-2576 GCA_031412835.1 Acidobacteriota bacterium
GGTGACGAGCCGGATTGGCGAGGGATTCAACCTGGATGGCAAGGTTAAGCCCGGAGACTTCGTGAGTCCGGATGGGGAGAAAGGTATCGACAACCAACTTTACCGGGCGTGGGGATGCGATGCGCCCTGGCGCGGTGCCAACGGCAACGGCACGCTGGTATTGCGCTCTAACGACAAGATGGTTGAGGGCCTGTATACCATTGTGATCCGGATCTCGGGGCACAAGGACCCCATGAACGACGATGACGCGACACTGGAGATCGGCTATTCACCCGACCAGATCGTGAAGGACGCGCGGGGCAACGTTGGGATGGACTACTCTTATCGTTTGCTCCACTCCGAGCAGTACACCAAGCTTAAGGCCCGGATCAAAGACGGCGTGGCCGAGACCGAGCAGGGCGACATTCACATGCCGCAAATCGCTTGGTTCGAAAATCAGACGCGGGATGCGTTTTTCCGTCAGGGTAAGATTCGGGTGGTGCCGAATGCCGACGGGACGGCTGCTGGTTTAGTCGGCGGCTATCGCGACTTCCGTGCTTTGTACACACAAAATGCCTTCGCCCAATCCGGCGGGGTGCAGGGGGTGCGAGAGCACGAAGATCACGTTGCGCTGTACTACGCACTTCGGCGCAATGCCGATGGCATGTTCAATGCCAAGACAGGCCGTTACGACGGCATCTCGAGCGCCTATCGCATGAAGCTCGTACCGGTTTTTGTCGTAGAGCCGGACCGGCCGATGGGTATTCCTTCGAGGGCGAGCGAGGCGAGGCGCAGGCAAGCTTTTGACGTCACGGCGGCGGCGACGATCAAGGCGGTGGACACTCTAGTGCCGCAGGAGGTGCCGTCCGGTAGCGGCGAACTGGCCGCCACCGACGGCATTGAAATCGGGCCCGGCGGCGTTCCCATTCGGGGGCGCGGAGGAAGGAGGAATCCGACGGGGGAAAACAGGGCCCCGGAAACGCCGACAAAGCGATAGGCGAGTTACTTGATGGCCACAAACTTCGCGCAGACCGGAGCGGACAAGGGGATGTTTTCGCTGGACCTTGATAGTTTGCCGGTGCGCGGATCGATGCGCAGCGGTACGATCGCATTCGCCCGTTGTAACATCGCGAAAAGATATCCTCCATCGGGTTCAATATTGAAACTCCGCGGGTTACTGCCGCCCAACGGGAATGCTTCAATCAGAGAAGGCACTCCGGTAGCTTGGTCGATACTCATGACGGCGATCGAGTTATGGCCGCGATTGGATACGTAGACAAAGTTGCCGGATGGATGCACCTCGACCTCGGCGCAGGTCATCCGTTCGCGGTAACTGTCCGGAACCGTTCGCGCGGTGACGCCTTCCTCAAAGGTTCCGCGCTGCGCGTCGTAGCGCAACTGGGTGCAGCCGGGACCGCTCTCGTTCGCGATGTACGCCCATTTTCCATTTGGATGAAAGCGGAATTGCCTGGGGTTGGCTTGGTGCTTCAGTCCGAGAGAGGCAGGATTGTGGGCAGCGAAGGTCCCCTTGGCGGCATCGATGCGGTGGATGAAAACTTTGTTCAGCGCGGTGTCGGTGGCGATGAGGAAGCGATTGTCTGGCGTGAAGTTAACGGAATGGCAGTGCACTTCGACCGGCTGACTTTTTGACGACCCGGCGGACGGTTCCGCGGAATGCTTATAGGAGGTCGCGACCTCTCCTAACGTGCCGTCCTTATGCACGGGCATGGATACGGTGCTGCCGCTCGACCAGTTCGCGACGGCCAGCATGGAACCGGTCTTATCGAGATTCAGATGGCACGGCATGACACCCTTGGTGGAGGTCCGGTTCATGGGCGTCAGCGTTCCGGTCTTGGAGTCGATCAAGAACGAGGTTACAAAGCCGGTGGCCGTTTCGCTGTCGTCGTCGCCGAGTTCGTTCACGGCGTAAAGGAATCGCTTCGACGGATGAACGGCAAGGTAGCTCGGACTCTTGGTCTCGACCGCCAGTTCGGGGTTAGAGAGTTGGCCGGTCTTGCTGTTGAACCGCGAGACGTAGATGCCCTTGCTCTCGCCGTTAGAAAATCGGGGGAGGGACGTGGTGTAGGTACCCCAATAAACGAAATACTGTTTCCCGGGGGCCGGGATACGTTGTCCCCAAAGCGTAGCCGATCCGGCTGCGCCGAGGAAGGCTCGTCGACTTATTTCACTTTTCACGATTCCTCTTTCTTACGGGTGCTCGCTCTTCCGGCGGAAGGTGGCAACGTTCCGTGTCTGGGGATCCGAATCTCGGGCTTCCATATTCTATCCGAGGATTCTGCTTCGCCGAGACGCTCCACAAAGATGAGCCAGTCGCGGAGGGACCGAGACAGCAGGGGACTGCTAGCGACCGAACCGGAATCACTTCGCCATTCCCTATCGCAGGCTCCGATTGAAGAGGAGGAGATAACGGCAGAAACCGCTGCCGCTTTGGATCGCGGGCGTGCTTCATTGGCTCGTGGGGAGGGGATCTCGCACGAGGAAACCCTTCGTGAGTTCGGTCTGACAAAATGAGTGGGGGCTTTTTACCTTCACGGATCTTGGTCACATGGTGTAACGGATCACGATCTTTCCCCCTT
>JANODS010001176.1:0-7532 GCA_031412835.1 Acidobacteriota bacterium
GGCCCGGCGCTCACCGGGCCCCGCGCCGCTCACTCGGCCACCCGCCTCCTCGACGGTCGCGTCTTGCTCGCCGGGGGCTCCTCCGGCGCGGCCGTTGCTCACGAAGGCGAACTTCGAAGTGGTCACCCCCCAGTATTTCGGCACCGTCGGCACGGCCCTCCTTGCCGGCCGCGATTTCACGGAGCAAGACTCCGAGGACTCTGAACGCGTCCTGATCATCAGCCAGTCGCTGGCCGCTCGCGCCCTCGCCGCCGGCTACGATCCCCTCAGCCAACGCCTCCGCGTCTTCGGCGCCTGGCGCAAGGTCGTCGGCATTGTGGCCGATTCGCGGTATCGTCGCGTCGTCGAAAAGGCTGACGACGTTTACGTGCCCTACCGCCAAGCCAATCCGCCGACGAACTATCTCGTTCTCCGTGGCCCCGCCCCGCCGGCTGAACTGCTGGCGCTCGTTCGCCGTACTTTGAAGTCGATCGACCCAACCCAAGCCATCGCCGGCGAAGCGACCCTCGGCCAGATGATCGAACGCAACACCGCCCGTAGCCGCTTCAACGTCTGGATCCTGCTTCTTTTTGCCTCCGGTGCCCTGCTGCTGGCCGCGGCCGGCATCCACAGCGTCATTCGCGAATCGGTTGCCGTTCGTTCCCGCGAAATCGCCATCAAAAACGCCCTCGGAGCCACCCGAACCCGTCTCGTAGCCGAAGCGATTCGCGGTGCCCTCCTCGTAGTCGCCCTCGGCGAACTGGCGGGTCTCGCCGGTGCCCTTTACTTGGGCCGGGCCGCGGCGGATCTCCTGTACGGAGTCTCCGCCGCTGACCCCGGCGTCTTCCTCGCCGTCGCGGCGCTCGTCTTCGTGATCGCCGCCGTCGCCTCTTTCGTCCCCGCCTGGCTGGCCTCCGGGCAGGATCCCCGAACCGGCCTCCAAGCGGAATAAGCCCCTACGGCAGTTGCAGCCGCAGTATCTGCCCACGTAATTCCAGCACGAAAAGCTCCTTCGTCGCCGCGTCATACGCCATGCTCACCGGCGTGATCAGCGGTGCCGCCACCACCTGCATCCCCGCTTGGTCGAAGCGCAAAAGCCGCCCCGGAGGTGCCGGATTCGCCGATTGGTTGGCGCTAAATTCGATCACGTAAAACTCCGTCAAACCCGACGGCAGCTCCCTCCAAAGCACGTCCGTCGCCGACGTCAAGCCGAAGATAAACGGCTCCGTCGTCCCCGGCTCCGGGTTCACCGCCAACACGCGCGCATTCCCCTGCACAAAAGGAAATCCCGTCAAAAAGCTCACGAGAAGTTGGTCGCCATAAAGGCGGATGCTGGTCGGCACGGCGTCGACCATTGGTGGACCCACCGGCGTCCCGTTCGGCACCCCGGGGAAACGCACGAACCGCCGCCATTTACCCGTCGCCGTATCCACCTTCGCCACCGAGTTCACCGACGCATCCATGGCGTAAAGCGTCTTGCCGTCCGCCGTCAGCGCCAAGCCCCACGGGTTCGAGAACTTGTACAACGCCCCCGGTGCCGGTTCCACGATTGGGAATCGCGTCAACACTGATGCCTGCACCATCCCCCCGCTGCCGTCGCTCAGCGTCACCTCAGCCCCATCGGCCATCGCCTGCTGCTGCGGCATCGTTAACCGAAACGTGCCCGTCAACGTGTCGATATCCTGGCTGAACCGAAGTTCCAGAATCGAACAAAACAGCGGCGAAGTCACGCCCGCCGGATTCAACATTGACGTCGGAGCCGGTCCGCTGCGTTCGGAATCTCCCGCTCCGATTGATAGGTACAGCGTCCGCTCCCGCAGCGCCATCGCACTCGGGCCGCTTGCTCCCGCCAAGGTTACTTCAATTCCAGAAGGCAATCCTTCAATCAAGCTCCTCCTCGTTCCCGTTCGCGTCACAAACGAAACCCTGCCCGAGTTCGGCACCGGGGCCGGCTCCGAAACCAGAAAGTTGCCCCGCGCAGTCAGGATCAACTTTTGCGCTCCCGGCAGCCCGGTCGCAATGACTTGAGGCTGGCACCAGACCGGCGCCGCCACCAGCAAAATCGTAAAGATGGATTTGGTCAACATTGCCGCAGTCTAGCCAAAACTTTCGTCGTTCCCTCCTGCAAATCGCCTATTTTTCATATCATCACCCAAATGATTGAAACGGATGGAGTTACCGACATCACTCAGTTCTGGTAAGATCCCAGTTATGCGTCCGCTACCCGAGCCCTCCCCTCGACTTGCCTTCGGACCCTACGAATTCAACTCCGCCGCCGGTGACCTCCGGAAGCACGGCCACCGAATTCGCCTCGCCGGACAGCCCCTCCAAATCCTCTCCGCCCTGCTTCTCCAACCCGGCGAAGTCGTCAGCCGCGAGACCCTCCAACGGCAACTCTGGGCCGACTCCACCCACGTCGATTTCGACCAAGGCCTCAACGCCGCCGTCAACAAGCTCCGCCAAGCCCTCTCCGACTCCGCCGATGAGCCGCGCTACATCGAAACTTTGCCCGGTCGCGGGTACCGCTTCATCGCTCCGCTCGTTCCCTCCGCACCCCCCAAGCCAGTTCTGGCTTTCACCGCCCCCACCCTCTCCCGGTTCCTCCCTCGCCGCCTCTCGTTTCAACTGGTCGCCCTCGCCGCCGCCGCTCTCGTCGTTGCTGCCTTCGCCGGGTTCCTCCTCGGTCGCCGCCAACCTACGTCCAACTCCTCCCTCCAACCGGCCCGCTTCGCCGTCTTCCCCCCGGCCGGGTTCAACTTCGAAAGCGGGGTAAGCCGCCAAACTTTTGCGCTCTCGCCAGACGGCACCCGTCTCGCCTTCACGGCCTCCGACTCCTCCGGCGCTTCGAACCTTTTCGTGCGCGAACTCAACGGCCTCGAACCCCGCCTGCTTCCAGACACCGTCGGCACCCACACCGTTTTCTGGCCGCCCGACGGTCGCTCTCTCTTCGCCAGCGTCCAGGGCCAACTCCGCCGCATCGCGCTCGACGGCTCCCCGCCCATCACCCTCGGCGAAGCTCCGCCGTACCTGCTCTCCGGTGCTTGGCTCCGGCCAGACCGCCTCATCCTGTCCACCAACCACGGCAGCTACTTCGGCTCACCCTCCGGCGGCACCCCCGAACTCACCCAAGACGCGTTCCGTTGGCCCCAGATTCTGCCGGGGGGCGAAAACATCCTCTATGTCAAGTGGGATCCAAACGTCGGTCGACATCGCGCCATGGTCCGCCCCCTCGCCGGTGGCTCACCCACCCCGTTGTTCGAATCCGATTCCCGCGTCGCCTACACCGCCTCCAGCTTATCTCCGCAAACCGGCTATCTCCTCTACGTCCGCGCCGGCACCCTCCTTGCTCATCCCTTTGATCCGCGCTCCCTCCGTCTCTCCGGCGAAGCCTTCTCCGTCGCAAGCAAAGTCTACTCCTTTCTCCCTTCCGGAGCCGCCGATTTTTCTGTCTCTGACCAAGGGACACTGGCTTATACCCGCCTCGCCGCGCGCTCGCAACTCACTTGGGTTGATCGCCAAGGCCGCCCGCTCTCTCCCATTGGCCCCGCCGACGCTTCCGTCAAATCCGGCCGCCTCTCCCCGGATGGCAAGTCGTTCTCGCTCGCCGTCTTTGACGTCGAACGCGCCGCGCAGAACCTCTGGATCTACGATACCCAATCAAACACGGGGCGCCAGATTACCCTCGCCCCCGGGGCTCGCGATGCTCCGGTTTGGTCGCCGGACAGCACACGGATCGCCCATTTGTATGGATTCGATGGCGTTCCGCCCCGCCTCGCGGTTCGCGGACTGGCGGAATCGGAGCCCGCCGAACTCCTCCCCTCAGGCGGCTTTCAAACGCCAACGGACTGGTCCCCGGACGGTCGCTACATCGCCTTCGCCAATACCGGCTTTCCCCGTTTCGCGAACGAAACGCAAGGCGATATCTTAGTCACCGATCTCCACCAAAATGGCAAAATCTTCCCCCTGCTGTCCACCCGTTTCCACGAAGCCAACGCCGCCTTTTCGCCCGATGCAAAATGGCTCGCGTTCACGTCGAACGAATCCGGCCGCTCGGAACTCTATCTGCAAGCGTTCGCCGCCGCCGAATCCCCCCGCTTGGTCGGCCCCCGCCTTCGCGCCTCTGACCGGGGTGCCCGCGCCGTCCGCTGGCGTCGAGACGGCCGCGAACTCTTCTATCTCGGTTTCGATGGCCGTATCTATGCCGTGACCGTCACCCTCGGGCCAACGCCCAAGTTCGGCACTCCCCAGCCCCTGTTTGCCATCAGCCCCGCCGCCTTCGCCGCCGCCCACTCCGTTGTCGGTTTCGACGTCTCCTTCGACGGCCAGCGTTTTGCCATCCCCATCGTGAATACCGCCGTCGAAGGCCCGTCGATTGTCGTCGTCCAAAACTGGGAGCCTCACCAGGTCAACTTAGGTAAGGAGTAAGCTGGACACGGTCGCGTCCGGTTGTTACCTGTAGTAAGTCAATCGGCTCCCGTCCACCTCCCACCGTCCTGATCCTTTGGCATGCGACCCCCGGCGCTTGACAACTGCGGTACAATGATCGATCATTGTATTGATCGGGTCGTCCCGCCCGGTCTCAAGCTTGGCTCGTCCGGACGTTCCAGAGGAGGCCGCCATAACCGAATCCCGCCCTACCTCTGCCGTAAGTTCGCCGCGGAGTATGATGGATGAACTTACCGGAACTCCCAATCAAATCGAGTGGGCCCAGCAAATCATCCTCCAAGTCGAAGCGGAGTTTGATCGCGTCTCGCTCGCTTTTCAGACCGTTGCCGCTCGACAACTCGGCCCCAAGCAGGCTGATACCCTCGCCGTCGTTGCTCTGCTCCAAGAGCATCGCGCCACCGTTCTCGCCCGACGCGAAGCCGGCTACTTCATCCGCGAGTGGCAGGAACTCAGCGATCAAGTCAGGCAAATGATCTTCCGTGACTCTCGCTATCAACTGATAAAGGCTAACCGAACTCCCTCATGACCAGTACTAACATCCAACTCACTACCGAAGAACTCCAGTTGTTGATCGCACTAACCTCCGATCAACTCTTCCGCCGTGAATTCATCGACCCCAAAATGCCTGGCCACAAAGCCAAGCCCGCCGAAATTAGCCTCGGCAAGTCGCTCGTGTCCCGTATGCGCGGCATTCTTGACCCCTCCAGTCTCAAGAAAGCTCCCATCGTCAAGAAGGCCAGCTAAACCGGGCCCCTCAACCACGCCGCAATCACCGTTCGGTCGTAGCCGCGCAACACTAGCCGCATCAACTCGCCGCATGTGGATTCGGTCGGCTTAAAATACGACGAGTGTACTTTGCCCACGGACGGATCGATCAGCCCCAGCATCCACGCCACCAAACGTTGTCGGGCTCTCTGCCCGCCAACCCGCTCCTCCCCAGTCGCCGCTTGCCAATCCTTCGTCGCCGAAGCCCAACTCACCAGTTGATCCAGTGACCCCGACCCATCCGACGTCCAATAGGTGTCGTCCCCGATCCTCGACGTCAACGTTCCCGCCACAAGTTCGCGATTGCACAACCCCACTAACTCCGATCCGTCCCCAACTTCGCCTCGATATTGGCCAGTAACGTCAACTGCCGCTCTTGTAATAGCACCAACTCCGCCCACTGCCGGTCCCGCAACTCATCCACCTTCGCGTGCAATCCCATCACTTCCATCTCCGCCTTTAAGTTGATCTCATAGTCATGCCGCGCGTCCAACCGGTCCCGCGACGATTGCCGGTTCTGGCTCATCATGATCACCGGTGCCTGCATCGCCGCCAAACAACTTAGCACCAAATTCAGCAGAATAAATGGATACGGATCAAACGGGTTCGCTTCCAAAAAATTCATTCCAATCCACACCGCCATGGAACCCAAGAACAGTCCCAGAAACTTCCAACTCCCCCCAAAAGTAGCCACCTGATCCGCCACGCGCTCCCCAAAGGTCAGTTGTCCGGAATACTCCTGATGCACGTCCCGCGCAATCGTGTTCTGGCTTAGCAGCGCCGCCACCACTGCCCGCTCGCGCTCGTCCAGTCCCTCTATCTGTGCAATCAGTTTCTTCGTATCCATACCCTATCTTCCTCCAGACCGGGTAATCTAATAAGGTGTCCGCTCACCCTCCCTCTAAAGCCAGCCTTGCCGCACTCTCCCTCGGAACTCTAGGCGTCGTGTTCGGCGACATTGGCACCAGTCCCCTCTACACGCTCAAAGAGTGCCTCCACTCCGCCGGTGGAACCCACCCCACCCAGTCCGACCTGTACGGAGTTCTCTCCCTCATCTTCTGGGCCCTCGTCCTCGTTGTCAGCGTCAAGTACCTCGCGTTCATCATGAAGGCCCACAATAAAGGCGAAGGCGGTATCTTCGCTCTTCTCGCCCTTGTCCCAGAGGGCCTCCGCACCGCGAAACCCGGCCGCGTCTCCGTCGTCGCTCTCATCGCCATCATGGGTGCCGCGCTTCTCTATGGCGATGGCGTCATCACCCCCGCCATCTCCGTCCTCAGCGCCACCGAGGGCCTCGCCATCGCCTTCCCTGATTCCGCCCCTCTTGTCGTACCCCTCAGTTGCGTAATTCTCATCGCTCTTTTTGCGATTCAAAGCCAGGGAACAGGGGCGGTCGGAAAACTCTTCGGTCCGATTATGGTCGTTTGGTTCCTGACGATCGGCACCCTTGGAGCCTATCACCTCAGCTTTAATCCCGAAATCCTCGCCGCCCTTTCTCCTTACTACGCTTGGGATTACTTCGCCCACCACGGCTGGCCCGGCTTCCACATCCTTGCTTCTGTCGTCCTCGCCGTCACCGGCGGCGAGGCCCTCTACGCCGACATGGGCCACTTCGGCGTCAAGCCCATCCGGCTCGCGTGGCTCACCCTCGTCCTGCCCGCCCTCGTGCTCTGCTACTTCGGCCAAGGCGCCCATGTCCTTCGCGATCCTCGCGCCATGGCTAACCCATTCTTCTCTCTCGTCCCCGCCGGCCCTGCCACCCTGGCTCTCGTCATCCTCTCCAGCCTCGCCGCCGTCATCGCCTCCCAGGCCCTTATCTCGGGTGCCTTCTCCCTCACCCGCTCGGCCATGCAACTGGGCTTCGTCCCCCGCGTCCGCGTCCTCCACACCGCCCACGACGTGGAGGGCCAAATCTACATCCCCGCCATCAACTTCTTCATCGGCCTCGGCTCCGTGCTCCTCGTCTTATTCTTCCGCGAATCCTCCCGCCTCGCCGCCGCCTATGGCATCGCCGTCGCCGGAACCATGTTGCTTACCTCCATCTTGTTCTTCCTCGTCGTTCGCCAAACTTGGGCCTGGCCCACCAGTAAAGCCGTCGCTGTCCTCGTCCTATTCCTGTCTTTCGACATCCCATTCCTCGCCGCCAATCTTGGTAAGTTCATGGACGGTGGCTATATCCCCATCCTTCTCGGCGCTGCCGTACTCACCATCATGGTGATCTGGAACCGTGGCCGCTCTTTACTCGGCTTCCAGAATACGAGCCGCTTCCCCTCCGTCGACGCCGCCCATGCCTGCGTCGACGCCAACCTCGCCGCCCGCGTCCCCGGAACCGCCGTCTTCCTCTC
>JANODS010001177.1:0-2169 GCA_031412835.1 Acidobacteriota bacterium
ACCCTCAACCTCGGCCTCCGCTGGGACCTCGAAACCGGCACCGCCGAATCCCACAATCGCCTCACCTACTTCAACCCCGCCGACCGCGGTGCCCTCCTCTTCGCAGGCAACGGCAACCCCTCCTCCATCCGCGAATCCAACAAACGCAACTTCGGCCCCCGCATCGGCTTCGCTTACCGCGGCCCCAAGAATACGGTTTTCCGCGCCGGCTACGGCATCTTCTATCTCCCCCTCGGCCTCGAACCCGGCGTCGTCACCACGCCGTTCAACTACTCGATCAACGCCGACGTCCTCAACCCCGACTACACCCCCCGCACGACCCTCTCCAATCCCTTCCCCGGCGGCATCGCCTCCCCTGCCTCCGCCGCCCGCGTCGAAGACGGCTCCTACCGCCGCGGCACCTTCACCAACATCACCATCCGCAACCAACCCCCCGGCTACCAGCAGCAATGGAACGCCGCTCTCCAAAAGCAGTTCGGAAAAACCACCGTCGCCGACGTCACTTACATGGGCTCCCGCGGAGTCCATCTCCCCATCCCCGGCCTCGAACTCAATCAGATCCATCCGGACTATCTCAAACAAGGCGGAGCCTGGCTCAACGAACGAGTCCCCAACCCCTACTTCGGCCAGTTCTCCACCGGCCTCCTCGCCGCCGCCAACACCGCCAACGCCTACGGCGGCAGTCTCAACTATCTCCGCCCGCCTGTCGGCGACTCCATTTATCACGCCGTCACTTTCAAGGTCGAACGCCGTTTCTCGAAGGGCCTCAGCCTCCAAGCCCACTATACGATCTCCAAGCTCATCGACATCGGCGGCGTCGGCAACGGCAACTCCTTCAACGATAACTCCGCCCTCCGCGACATCTATAACATCCGCCTCGAACGCTCCATCTCCGCCTGGGACGTCCCCCAGCGCTTTGTCCTGAACTTCGCCTACGAACTCCCCCTCGGCAAAAACCGCCTCCTCAGCGGCTGGACCATCTTCGGCGTCTCCACCATCGAATCCGGCCGCGCCATCGCCGTCGGCGGCGGCCAACAGTCCCGCCTCGCCGGTGCCGAACCCGCCCGCGCCAACATCGTCGCCGGTCAGCAAGCCAAAATCGACTACGACGTCGCCCGCGCCAACGCCCGAGACTTCGATCCCCGCTGCGCCTGCACCAAACCCTGGTTCAACACCGCCGCCTTCTCCGTCGCCCCCGAATTCACCATCCCCAACGGACCCCGTTTCCTCCCCAACGTCCGCTCCGATTACACCCGCAACTGGGACGCGTCACTCACTAAGCGAGTCAAAATCCGCGAGTCCATCTCCGCCGTCATCCAGGTCGACGCCTTCAACGTCTTCAACGCCGTCTACTTCGGTGCCCCCAACGGCAACCCGACCTCCAACGTCTTCGGCTCCACCACCGGCATCAACTCCGCGCCCCGCCGCCTCCAACTTGGCGCTAAAATTCAATTCTGATGAAAGCCCTCGTCCTCACTGAACCCGGCCAAATCGGCCTCGGCCAAACCGCCTCTCCCGAACCGTCCTCCACTGACGTCCTCCTCCGCATCAGGATGGTCGGCCTCTGCGGAACTGATCTCAACAGCTACCGAGGCAAGAACCCCCTCGTCTCGTATCCCCGCATCCCCGGCCACGAAATCTCCGCCGAGATCGTCCAGTCAGGGGTTGATGTCCCCGCCCAATTCGTCGCCGGTCTTCCCGTCACGTTGTCTCCGTATACCGCCTGCGGCAAGTGCGCCTCCTGCCTCCGTCTCCGTCCCAACGCTTGCCAGTTCAACGAAACCCTCGGCGTCCAGCGCGACGGAGCCCTCACCGAGTTCATCGCCGTCCCCTGGCAAAAGCTCCTCCTCGCGCCGACGCTTACAACCCAGGAACTCTGCCTAGTCGAACCGCTCACCGTCGGCTTCCACGCCGCGGCTCGCGGTCGCGTCACGCCCTCTGATACCGTCGCCGTCCTCGGCTGCGGAGCCGTCGGCCTCGGCGCGGTCGCCGGTGCCGCCGAACGCGGAGCCCGCGTCATCGCCATCGACGTCGACGATGCCAAGCTAGCGCTAGCCCGCCAAGCCGGCGCAACGCTCACGATGAACGGCCTCAACTCCGAAGCCCTCAAGGAGATGACCGGCGGCCTAGGCCCCGACGTCATTATTGAAGCGATCGGCCTGCCTCAAA
>JANODS010001178.1:0-5502 GCA_031412835.1 Acidobacteriota bacterium
CCAGACCTCCCAGAAATGCGACGTGTGCCAGTCAAGGGTTTTTAAAACCACCTTATCTTCTATCTTGCTCGTGCGGGCGGCACCGATGTGATCCGCGTCGTACACGGTGCTCGCGACCTTGAGCAGCTTTTCGACGCGGAGGAGATCATCCGTGAAGAGTGAGCCTGTTGAGTACGGATGCGCGGTTTGATATCCGCTACTTTGGCCGGGTGGCGAGCTTCTTTAAGGTGTCGGTGCCGAGGGTCTTGCGAGTGACCTTGGCGAGGAGGACGGGGTCTCCGTCGGTGTTCTGGCGCTGGATTGCTTCTCGATACCTTTCCTGGCTATCGGCTAAATCTAGCGGGGTTTCTCCTTGGGCGTTCTTAGCGTCCAGGGGGGCACCCTTGGAGTGTAGAAATTCCAGGAGTGCGGGCTTTCCTTCGATGGCGGCTAAATGGAGGATCGTCTGGTTTTGACGGGCCAGGGTGATCGCTTCGACCGGGTCGGGGATCTTGTCCCGGGGGCTCCAACGGGCGGTTACTTGGGCTCCGCGCTGGACCATCTCGGGGACTATGGCCATGTCCGCGGCGAGCACGGCTACGGAGAAAGGGGTATGGCCGTCCTTACGATGGAGATTGGGGTTGCCTCCGCTGTCGGCTAACAGACGGACGAGTTCGACGCTGTTGGAGCTGGCGGCTATGTGCATGGGGGAAGAGCCGGGCGGGGCGGGGTTGATGCGGACGTCTCCGGCGGGGCCTCCGGTGGGATAGACCGTCTGGTGGTTGGGGTCGGCTCCGGCTTGGAGGAGACGCTGGACTAGGGCTAGCGCATCCTTCAGATTGTCTGCGGCGTCCTGGTCGGTGCCCAGGGCTAGGGCGGCGGCGTTTTGCCCATAGGCACCCTTCTGGCGGGTGCCGCTGCGCGCTGCTTTCGCTACCGCTAGGGCGGCTCCGTGGAGAGGGGTATAGCCGGCTCCGTCCACTACTTTCACCGTGGCTCCGCGGTCGAGGAGGAGATTGGACATCGCTACGTTTGGGCTGAAACGTTGGGAGCTTCCGGCGGTGGCGGGGCCTCCTTTGCCGGGTACGAAAGTGGCTTTGGGCTGATCCCATTTGTAGAGGGCGGCGAGCAACGGGGTGGTGCCGTCGGCAGAGGCGGAATTTGCGTCGAGACCGGCTTCGAGGAGGGCTTTGGCGGAGGCGAGGTCGTTCTTTTGCACGGCGAAGAAGAGGGCGTTGAGGCCGCCTTTTTTGGCGATGTAATCGCCTTCGTTGTTCCAGGGGATACCGGTTTTGCCGAGGGTGGCGGTGGTGGGGATGTAGATGGTGTACTTGACGTCCCAGGTGGTGGTGGTCGCGCGGATGTCGGCTCCGTATTCGAGCAAGAGGCTGACGGCGGCGGGGTTTCCGGCGGCCCACATCAGGGCGGTTTGGCCGTACTTTTTGTCGCTGGCGTTGACCTTCGCTCCTTTGCGGAGGAGGAGCTTCATGAGGTCGGGGCGGCCGAGGCGGGCGGCGGTCATGAGCGGGGTTTCGCCGTTTTCGCGGGGGAGGTTGGGGTTGGCACCGTGGGCGAGGAGTTGGGTGACAAGAGGGGCGGAGCCGTTCGAGATGGCGAGCGACAGGGGGCCGATGCCTAGCTCGTTGGCTCGGTTGGGATCGGCTTTGGCTTGGAGGAGGAGGGCGGCGATTTCGAGGTTGGCGCGGAGGGCGGCCCAGGCCAACGGCGTCGCACCGTCGGGGTCGATTTCGTTGGGGTTGGCCTTCTCGCTGAGAAGCTTTTCGACGGCGGGGCGGTCGTCGGCGCGGACGGCGTCGAGGAGGGCGGAGAGCAGGAGGAGGGCGGGGAGCATGGCGGGTTAGACCTCGAGGCGGTTGAGGCGGCCGGTGCTGTCGCCGAGCCTTTCGGTAGGCACGCCGACTTTGTCGAGCATGGTGAGGTAGAGATTGGTGAGCGGCGTTTCGTCGCCCGCGAATTTGAGATAGCGGCCCCCGGCGATGCGCCCGGCGGCACCGCCGGCGAGGATGATGGGGAGGTCGCGTTGGCTGTGGGAAGTCGGCACGCTGAGGTTGCTGCCGTAGAGGATGAGCGAGTGGTCGAGGAGGGTCGAGTTGCCTTCTTTGATCGAATCCATTTTGGCTAGGAAGTAGGCGAAGAGGCGGGATTGGTCGATGTTGATTTTGGCGAGGGCGTCGAGCTTTTCCTTTTCGAAGTTGTGATGGGAGATTTCGTGGTGGCCCATGGAGATATTGAGATGGGGGTAGTTGATAGAGGTGGCTTCGCGGGCGTAGAGAAAGGTCCAGACGCGGGTGAGGTCGGCTTGGATGGCGAGGGTTTGGAGGTCGAACATGAGCTTGACGTGTTCGACCCAGGAGTCCGGGACGCCGGCGGGGCGGGCCATGAGAGGGAGGTCGGAGGGGCTTTTACGGGAGGCGACTTGGAGCCGGCGTTCGACGTCGCGGATGGATTCGAGGTACTCGTCGAGTTTGCGGCGGTCGGGGGTGCCGAGTTGGCGTTTGAGTTCGTTGATGCGTCCGGAGACGGCGTCGTGGCTGCTGCGTTCGGCGGCGGGGTCGAGGCGACCGCCGTCGCCGAAAAGGCGTTCGAATACTAGGCGGGGGTTGGATTCGAAGGGTAGGGGGGTGGTGGCGGTTTTGAAGACGGGCCCGATGGGGGTGCCGCCGCCGTTGTTGTTTTCGGCGGCGAGTTCGAGGGAGGCGAAGGGGGTTTCTTTGCCGAGGGTTTCGGCGGCGAGCTGGTCGACGGAGATGCCGACTTGGACCTTGCCTTTCGTGAGTTCGACGCCGGTGAGGAAGGAGGCGAGGGCGCGATCGTGGAAGCCGGCTTTGGAGCGGTCGGGATCCGACGAGAGGCCGGAGCAGATGACGAATTTTTCGCGGTGGGGGGCGAGGGGGGCGAGGGCCTCGCTGAACTCGTAGGCGGTGCCTTCGCCTTTGGGACGCCAGCGGGCTTGGTCGACGCCGAGCGGATAGATGACGAAGCCGAGGCGGCGGACAGGGGCGGCGGCGGTGCGGCTTTGGGCGACCATGGCGGGGACCATGGCGTCGAGGAGGGGGAGGCCGAGGGCGATGCCGGCGTTGCGGAGGAGGGTGCGGCGGGGGAGGAATTTCTTTTGGATGAACATAGAATTATGGACGATTTTGGAAGGGCGCACTTTTGACGGTGGCGAGGATGAGATCGTGGAAGCGATGGCCATGGGCTTCCGTTTGCCGCATGATATCGCGGATGGTGGGTTGGTCGCGGGGGTCGAGTTCGCGGCCGAGGGCGTAGGTTAGTAAGCGCTCTAGAGTGGCGTGGACGAACTCGTCGGAGCGGTTTAGGAGCATGGCTTTGAGGCCTGGGGGGCCGTCGAGTTCGGTGCCGTTGGACAGTTTTGATTTGGCGTTGATGGGGCCACCTTCGTCGACTTTTCGCCAGCGGCCGATGGCGTCGTAGTTTTCGAGGGCGAAGCCGAGGGGGTCGATGCGGTCGTGGCAGGAGGCGCAGGCGGGGTTGGCGCGATGGCGTTCGACTTGTTCGCGGGCGGTGAGTTTGCGGCCGTTGACGGGGGCTTCGTCGAGCGGGGGGACGTTAGCGGGCGGGGCGGCGGGGGGCGAGTTGAGAAGATTGTCGAGGATCCATTTGCCGCGGAGGACGGGGGAGGTGCGGGTGGAATGGGAGGTGAGCAGGAGAATGCTGCCTTGGGCGAGGAGGCCGCCGCGTTCGGGATGGCTGGTTAGAGACACGCGGCGGAAACCGGGGCCGGTGACGTTGGGGATGCCGTAGTGGTTGGCGAGGCGTTCGTCGAGATAGGTGTAGTTGGCGCGGAAGAGATCGAGGACGGGGCGGTTTTCGCGGAGTAGGCTGCTGAGGAAGAGACGGGTTTCGGTTTCGAAGGCGGTGCGGAGGGCGGTGTCGTAGGCGGGGAAGAGATCGCGGTTTGGGGCGACGGTGGAGAGGGCAGGCAAGCCGAGCCATTGGGCGGCGAAGTTGTCGAGGAGGGCGGCGGAGCGGGGGTGGGCAAGGAGGCGGCGGACTTCGTGATCGAGGATTTTGGGATCGTTGAGTTTGCCGGTGGCGGCTACGTTGAGGAGTTGGTCGTCGGGGAGGCTGCTCCAGAGGAAGAATGACAGACGGGAGGCTAGTTCGAAGCCCGTGAGGGGGCGGTCGAATTCGAGGCGGAAGAGGATATCGGGGGTGAGCAGGACATCGCGGAGGGCGGCGGCGATGGCGGTTTCGAAGTTGTGTTTGGCGCGGGTGGCGGCAAAGGTTTTGAGGAAGGGTTCCAAGTCCTTGGGGGTGATGTCGCGGCGGAAGGCTCGCCGGACTAAGGGGGATAGCAGGGTGGCGGCGCAGGCGTCTTCGTGACAGGTGAAGATTTTGGCTCGGCTGGGAGTTTGGCCGGGGCCGGTGGGGTTGTAGGGGCCGGCGATTTCGAGACGGCCGAGGGTGGGGGGGCCGGGTTGGCCGTCGAAGGCTGCTTCGCCGGAGGTCATGCCGGCGATTTCGAAGAGCTTGAGGCGGCGGCCGTCGAGGCGGAATTCGAGGGTGGGGCGGATGGCGGTGCCGAGGACGTCGAGGGGGCCGCCGAGGGGTCGGCCACCGGGGCCGCCGACGTCGAGGACGGGGCCTTCGGGTTCGGAGAATTCGTCGGGACAGGTAACGATGACGGTGTGGGCGCCGGCCTTGATTTTCGTGAGGCGGAGGCGGAAGAAGCGGACGCCTTCGAGGGGGGAGAGGCTTTCTTTGGCGAGGAAGGCGCGGAGGTCGTAGTCGCCATCGTGGGGGAAAAAGTGGGTGACCCGGATGCCGCCGCGGGTGCCGAAGGGCATGCCTTCGCCTTGCCAGGCGGCCTGGGTGGCTTTGGTGCGGAAGATTTCGACGACGGGGGAGGGGTCGCCGGTGCCGGTGGCGAGTTGGGTGACTCGGCGGGCGACTTTGAGGTAGCGTTCGAGGAGGAGGGGGGACATGGAGAGGGCGTCGGCGATGTTGTCGAAGCCAGCGGCGGTTTGGTCTTGGGGGAGATCGGCGGCGAGGGGGAGGTCGATATCGAAGAGGTCGCGGATGGCGTTGGCGTACTCGGTGCGGTTGAGGCGGCGGATGAGGGGGCGGCCGGGGTAGGGGGGTTGGCGGTCGAGGTCGGCGGTGAGGGTTTGGACGAAGGCGGCGGCGGCGGCGGGGTCGGGACGGGGTAGGCCGGCGGGAGGCATTTCTTGGGATCGGAGTTTTTTGGCGACTTTCTCCCAGATTTCGGAGTGGGCGGTGGGGTTGGCGGGGGAGATGCCTTCGAGAATGAAGCCGCCGGCTTTGACGGATTGGCTGTGGCAGGAGAGGCAGGGGCGGGAGAGGAAGGCTTCGCGTGTGGGGGATTGGGCGGGAAGGAGGGCGGCGAGGGCGAGGAGGGAGAGGACGACGTACATGGGCTGTTTGTATTTTACGCTGATAGATGCGGCGTTACAAGCGCTTGAGCGCTTAAACCGAGATCGAGCGTGGTTTTGCGAGGGCGGCGGTTAGCTGGGCTTG